>JAOARA010000057.1 GCA_025211115.1 Roseicyclus sp.
GAGGCGCATCCGCCCTACCAGCGCCCGCCGCTGTCGAAGGCCTATCTCTCGGGCGAGATGCCGCGCGAACGGCTGTGGCTGAAGCCTGCCGATTGGTATGCGGCGCAGGGGGTCGATCTTGTGACCGGCACGGCGGTCACGGCGATCGACCGCACCCGGTCGCAGGTCACGCTGTCGGATGGCGGCGTGCGGGCCTACGGGCATCTCGTGCTGGCCACGGGCAGCCGCCCGCGGCCCTTTCCCGACGCGGCGGGCGGGGCGCTGCCCGGTGTCCACCTGATCCGCGGGATCGACGACATCGACCGGCTGCAGGCCGCGCTGGCGCAGGCTGCGCGCATTCTCGTGATCGGCGGCGGTTACATCGGGCTCGAGGCCGCCGCGGTCGCCCGTGGCCTCGGCAAGGCGGTCACGCTGGTCGAGGCCGGGCCGCGCATCCTGGCGCGCGTCGCCTGCGACCGCACCGCCGAGATGGTGCGCGCGCTGCACGCGGGGCATGGCGTGGACCTGCGCGAGGGGCTGGGCGTGGACACGCTGACCGAAGGCGCGGGGGGCGGCGTGGCCGGAGCACGGCTGTCGGACGGGACCGAGGTCGCGGCCGATCTCGTGATCGTGGGGATCGGCGGCATGGCCAATGACGCGCTGGCGCGCAAGGCGGGTCTGGCGTGTGGCGACGGCGCGGGTGGTGTCGTCGTCGATGCCCGGTGCCGCACGTCCGATCCGCGCATCCTTGCCATCGGGGATGTCGCGCTTTTCGATCTCGGCCAGGGTCTGATGCGGCTGGAAAGCGTGCAGAACGCCTGCGACCAGGCGCGCGCCGCCGCGGCGGCCCTGCTGGGCCAGCCCGAGCCCTATGCGCCGGTGCCGTGGTTCTGGTCGGACCAGTATGACCGCAAGCTTCAGATCGCGGGGGTCAACACCGGGGCGGATCGCACGGTCTACCGGCCCGGTCGCCAGCCCGGAACCGGCTCGGTCTGGTATTTCCGTGGGCAGAGCTTTGTCGCCGTCGATGCGCTGTCCGATCCGCGCGCCTACATGACCGGCAAACGCTGGCTCGAGACCGGGGCGCAGCCCTGCCCCGAGCGGCTGGCGGATGCCGCCACCGACCTGCGCGAGGCGCTGCCCGAGGGGGCTGCGGCCTGAGCCACGGCGGTCAGTCGCTGTCAGTCGCGGCCGGTGCCGACGTAATTGCCCATCTCGATCATGCGGCGTTCGAACTCGGCGATGCGGTCGGGGGCCTCGGGGCTGGCCGCGATCATCTCGGCGACGATCCCTTCGACCAGCGCGAAGCCCGCCCCGTGCGAGGGCAGGGGCTGCGGCCCGGCCATGGACAGGCAAAAGACGATCTCGGCCCCCTGCGCGATGGGTGATGCATAGCCGTCGGTTATGGCGATGACGTCGACGCCGCGGCGCAGGGCGGCCTGGTGGGCGCGGACCACCTCTGCGGAGTAGAGCGAGAAGGTGATCAGCACGGCCACATCGCCCGGCCCGGCATGGGCGAGCGTGTCGGCGATGCTGCCCGGCTCGGCCAGTGGACGGTCGAAGTTGCCGAAGGCCATGCCGCCGGTATAGGCGAGGTAATGCGCGAGCGAGAAACAGCTGCGCACGCCGATGCAATAGACCCGCCGCGCCGCCACGAGCCGCGCCGCCGCCGCCGCGATCCGGGCGGCGTTGTCGCCCGAAAAGGCCTCGTCGAGGTTGCCATGCGCCGCAAGGCGCAGGTCCGCGATCAGCGTGCCCTCCCGATGCGCGCTGAGGCGCGCGGCGCGCGGCCCATACATCCCGCCCCCGGTCCTGAGCGCGTCCTGAAAGGCGCGTCGGCATTCCTCGTAGCCGGAAAAGCCGAGGCTCACGGCCAGCCGGTAGGCCGTGTTCACGTTCGCGCCCGACAGCTCGGCCAGGCCGCGCACCGAGTGAAAGGCGATTTCCTGCGGATGCTCCAGCGCCCATTGCGCAAGCCGCGCGATGGCGGGCGAGCCGTCGCGCGCAAGCCGGGCGAGGGCGCGCTTGAGGTCGTCAAGCGACCGGTCGGGGGCGGTGCTGATCGTCATGGTGAAACACTTGATTCCATCTCTTGACCCAATTCAACGATTTGTTTCATTGTGCGCGGACATCAGTGACCAGAAACAACAGGGAGCGGATCATGGCAAAGCATATCCTTGCCGGCGTGGTTGCGGCGGCGGCCGTCATGGGCGGGGGCGCGGCCTCGGCGCAGGACCAGACCTTCATCGCGATCGGAACCGGCGGCGTGACCGGCGTCTATTATCCCACGGGTGGCGCGATCTGCCGCCTCGTGAACCGGGACCGGGCCGAGCACGGCATCCGGTGCGGTGTCGAGTCGACCGGCGGCTCGGTCTTCAACATCAACGCGATCCGCGGCGGCGAGCTTGAGTTCGGCGTGGCGCAGTCCGACTGGCAGTATCATGCCTACAACGGCACCTCGCGCTTCGAGGAGCAGGGCGCGTTCGAAGACCTGCGCGCGGTCTTCTCGGTTCACCCCGAGCCCTTCACGGTCGTGGCCCGCGCCGATGCGGGCATCGAGACCTTCGAGGATCTCCAGGGCAAGCGCGTGAACGTGGGCAACCCCGGCTCGGGCCAGCGCGGCACGATGGAAGTGCTGATGGAGGCGATGGGCTGGACGATGGACGATTTCGCCGTCGCCTCCGAGCTTCAGGCCGCCGAGCAGAGCCAGGCGCTGTGCGACAACAACATCGACGCGATGGTCTACACCGTCGGCCACCCCTCGGGCTCGATCCAGGAGGCGACGACCGCCTGCGACAGCGTGCTGGTGACGGTGGCGAATGATGCGGTCGACATGCTGGTCGCGGAAAACCCCTTTTACCGCACGGCGACCATTCCGGGCGGCATGTATCGCGGCAATGACGCGGACGTGGAGACCTTCGGCGTCGGCGCGACCTTCGTGACCTCGGCCGACGTGCCGGAAGAGGTGGTCTACACCGTCGTTTCGGCGGTCTTCGAGAACATCGACCAGTTCCGCAGCCTGCACCCGGCCTTTGCCAATCTCGACCCGGCACAGATGGCGAGCGACGGCCTGTCCGCGCCGCTGCATCCCGGTGCCGAGCGCTACTTCCGCGAGGCCGGCCTGATCGAATGATCGGCCTGCCTTGACGGAGGGCAACACGGCCCCGGGCGGTATCGGACCGCTCGGGGCCCTTTTCGCAAGAGGCGAAGGTCGGGGACAGGATCATGAGTGAGCAGGAGCCGCGCACGGCGCGCCAATTCAGCGACGAGGAATTGCAGGATCTCGTCGCCTCGACCGACAGCGGCGCGCGTGACCCGCGC
>JAOARA010000058.1 GCA_025211115.1 Roseicyclus sp.
ATCGAGGCCGAGGAAGGGCCGGTTGCGGCACTGGTGAACAACGCAGGCATCGCCAAGCCCGGCGATTTCCTGAGCTACAGCCTCGAGGATTTCGACGCCGTCATCGGGTTGAACCTGCGCGCCGTCTTTGCCGCGACGCAACGCGCCGCCAACGGCATGGTCAAGGCGGGTGTCAAAGGCGCAATCGTCAACATGTCGTCCATCAACGCGGTCGTGGCGATCCCCGCGATCCCGGCCTATTGCGCGTCGAAGGGCGGCGTTCAGCAGATCACCAAGGCAGCCTCTCTGGCGCTGGCCGACAAGGGCATCCGCGTGAACGCGGTCGGACCCGGCTCCATCGACACAGAGATGATGGCGGGCGTGAACGCCTCGCCCGAGGCCTATGCCCGCGTCATGTCGCGCACGCCCATGGGGCGCGTCGGCACGGCGGACGAGATCGCCAATGTCGTGGCCTTCCTCTGCTCGGACAAGGCCAGCTACGTGACCGGTGAAACGATCTACGTGGACGGTGGCCGGCTCGGCCTGAACTACACCGTCTGAGCCGCCCCGCGCGACATCAGCGCCATGACCCGCACCGTGGTCATGGCGCCGATCCACATGGCGAAGACGGCAAGGAAGGCCGTGGTCGAAAAGACCGCCCCGCCCGAGACGCCAGCGCCCACGGCGCAGCCCCCCGCCAGCATCGCGCCGAAACCCATCAGGACCGCGCCCACCAGGTAACGCTCCATCGGGGTGTCGGCGCCGAAGCGCTCCAGCTTCCATTCATCGAAGGCCAGCGCCGCGACGCCCGCGCCGACAAAGACGCCCGGCACGAGGCCGATGCCGAAGGACAGCACCACCGAGCGTTGCGTTACCAACGCCATCAGCGTGTCGGTCGCGGGGCCGGTGAAGGTGACCGAGGAGACCGGCACGATCTCGAAGCTGCTGGCCGCGATGGTTGCCGTCATCGCCCAGCCCATCGCAACCGCCGCGCCCACCACGCCCGCACCAAGGATCACGCCGGCCGAGAGCCTGCGGCGCGCGGCGAAGCCCACAGCCGCCAGCAGCGCGACCCCGGCCAGAAAGGCCGCGCTTGGCGCGGTCAGGCCCAATGTGTCCGCCATGTTTCGCCCCGCCCCGCCCGGCACCGTCCAGAGCGCGCTGGCCCATTCCCGCGCGGGCGCGAGAAGGCCGGTGTAGCTGGCTTGCGCCACCAGCGTCACGACCAGCCCGGTGATCAGCGCGCGCAGGTTCCCCGTGGCCGACAGCACCAAGAGCCGCGAGGCGCAGCCCCGCGCCAGGATCATGCCCACGCCGAACATCAGCCCGCCGATCAGCGCCCCCGAGACCGACCCCTCGGCCGCCAGCTGGCGGGTGGAGGAGACGTCGAACAGCCCCGCCGCGACGCCCAGCTGCGTCAGCGCCATGGCGGCGAAAAACGCCACGAGCCAGATGGCGAGTTTCGGGCCGAGCACGCCCCCGGCCACCTCGGCGGTCGCCGCGCGCAGGCAAAAGCGCGAGCGTTGTGCCGCCCAGCCGAACACAAGGCCCGTCAGCGCCCCCGCGCCTGCCAGCACAAGGGGTTCGCCGCGGGCGATCAGGAGGTCTTCCAGCATCGCACCGTCTTTCGTTTGTCTGCGAAAGGTCTAGGCGGCGCGGCGCGCGCGCGCGTTGACCTGCATCAAGCGCCGTCTCAGTCGGCCGTCGCCTCGAGGATGATCGCGTCGAGCAGCGCCTCGACCTCCTGCATGGGGCCGTCGGGATAATCGCGGTGGCCGATCATCACCTCGCCCTCCATCTCGGCGATGAAGATGCCGTAGGGGCAATGCACGATGTTCATCGGATCGGCCTCCATCACCCGGCGCGAGACGGCGGCCGAACAGAACAGGAAGATCTGCGCATTGTCATAGAGCGGCTGCGCCCCCTCGATGTCCTGCCCGGTGCGGTTGAGCATGTCGCCCACGTGGCTGGTGTAGTCGATCACCAGGCCGCGGTTGATGATCGCGTTCTCGATGGCGAAACTCGCGTCGTCGAAACTGCCACCGAAGGGGAAGGTCACGGCATCCTGCGCGCTGGCGGCAAGGGGTGCCGCGGCAAGGCCGAAAGCAAGGGCAAGGGATCGCATCATGGGGCCGCCTCCGAAAGGGGGGGATGGGGAGCGCCGCGGGCGACGGCACAGGGCCGCCCGCGGCAGGGTGTGTCAGACGAACATGTCCGTGGTGATCGCCTCGTACCAATCGAGGCTTTCGCGGTAGGTCTCGGCCCGCGTCTCGGCGGTTTCGCCGACCTGGCTGACGAAGCTGTCGGTCGAGACGATCCCCTCGTCCGAGGCCTCGTAGGTCGCGCCGACCTTGACGCCGTCCTCGGTGCCGATCAGCGACCAGCAGGTGTTCGAGAAGCGTGCCGGGAACTGCCGCCCGCCGGTCAGGGCCGCGACCACGGCATTGGCGCAGACCTTGGCCTGGCTGTTGGCCGAGAAGCCCGACTTGGGCATCGCACCCTGCGCGGCCGAGTCGCCGAGCACATGGATGTTCGGGTCCATCTTGCTCGACAGGTCATAGGCCGAGACCGGCGCCCAGTTGCCCTCCGTGATGCCGGCGGCAAAGGCGATGGTGCCCGCGCGCTGCGCCGGGATGACGTTGCAGACGTCCACGTTCTCGACCACGCCGTCGATCGAGATGGTCATCGCCTCGGCATCCACGGTCACGTTGCCGCCGCCGAAATCGGGTCCGATGCGCGTGATCATGCCGGGGTAGTGCCGTTCCCAGCCATCGGTGAACAGACCCTGTTTGGAGAAGCTCTCCTTCGGGTCGGCGACCAGGATCTTGGCGGTCGGATTGTTCTCCTTCAGGAAATGGGCGACCATCGACACCCGCTCGTAGGGGCCGGGCGGGCAGCGATAGGGGTTCGGGGGCGCGACCATGGCAAAGGTGCCGCCCTCGGGCATCGCCTCCAGCTGCGCGCGCAGGAGTGCTGCCTGCGTGCCGCCCTTGTAGGCGTGGGGCATGCGGTCCTGCACATTCACCGACCAGCCCGGCACGCTGTCGGGAATGAAATCGATGCCGGGGCTGAGGATCAGCCGGTCATAGGGCACCGACCCGCCGCCGGCGAGCGACACCGTCCGCGCGTCGCGGTCCACGCCCGCGGCCCAGTCATGGATCACGTTGACCCCGTAGGTGCCCGCAAGCCCGCCGTAGGAATGCGCGGTATCCTCGAGATCGAAGAACCCGCCGAGATAGAGGTTCGAGAAGTAGCAGGTGTAATACTGCCGCGAGGCCTCGATCAGGGTGACGTCGATGGCGTCGCCCCCGTCACGCGCGATGTAACGCGCCGCGGTCGCGCCGCCCGAGCCGCCGCCGACGACGACGACGCGCGCGCGGGTCTGCGCGCGGGCGATCATCGGCGCGGACAGCGTCGCGGCGGCCGCCGCGGTGGTGCCCAGGAAAACCCGTCTGTTGATGGTCATTTGCAATCCTCCCGTTGCGCCCCTTCGGGGCTGTTGTGGCGCGGGGCGGGTCTGGTCGCCGCGCACCGGTGCGGCCGAGACGTTACTCGACTGTCGAGAAATAGGCCGCCAACGCCGCGAGTTCCTCGTCCCCGAGGCGTCGGCTGACCGTATTCATGACCTGATGCTCGCGCGTTCCGTTACGATAAGCAACCATTCCCGCGATGAAGACCGACGGCGCAAGCCCGCGGATCGACGGGATATCGCCGCCCCCCTCGTCGCGGTGGCAGGCGGTGCATTCATTGGCGAGGTATTCGCCGTAAGGCACGTCGCCCGCGATCTCGAGGATCGCCGCGACCTCGGGATCGACGGCCGAGGCGTCGGGGTCGGCCACCACGTCCTCGGCGCGGCCACCGGCCTCGAGCATGTAGGCGATCAGATCGGCGCGGTCCTCCTCCGAGCGGATGCCGCGAAAGACCATGCGCGTGCCGGGGAAATAGTCGCGCGGGGCCTCGAGGAAGCGGTCGAGCGCACCTGCGTCCCAGACCTGCCCCTCGGCCCCGGCGTCCCTCAGCACATCCGAGAATTCATAGCCCGCCAGCGCCCCGATGGGGCGGCCGACGACGCCGTTGAGGTGGGGTCCGACGCGGTTGACGGCCCCCTCCCCGATCATGTGGCACGCGGCGCAGGGCCTGTAGAGTCGTTCCCCCTGCGCCGCGTCCCCTTCGGCCAACGACGGGGAGGACGCCGCCGCCAAAGCCGCAAGGGCCAGCGCGCCGGTCGTTGCGCGCAGCGCCCTCATTCGTAATCGCCCCCTTCGGCGCGGATATAGGCGATCAGCGCCGCTGCATCCTCTTCCGAACGCAGCCCGCGGAAGGCCATGCGGTTGCCGGGGATGTAGCCGCGCGGGTCCATCAGGTAGGCGGTCAGCGTCTCGTCATCCCAGACCATTCCGGCGGCCTGCGCCTCCATGAAGGCGGGCGAGTAGCGGAAGCCGTCATGGCTGGCCACGGGTGCGCCGTAGGTGTTGTTCAGCATCGGGCCGACGCGGCTGACCGCGCCCTCGCCGATCTGGTGGCACGAGGCGCATTGACGGAACAGCCCTTCACCCGCCGCGACAAGTTCCGGGTCGGGGGCCGCGGGGGCCGCGGGCTCGGCTGCGACCTCGACGACCTCTTCCTCGGCGGCGGGGGTCACCACCGCCTCGGGTTCGGCGGCGGCCTCCTCCTCGGTCTCGGGGGTCACGTTCAGAACCGCCGCGCGGGCCGTGATCTCGATGCTGTCGGCACAGTTCTCCATGCAGGGCTCGCCGGTGAAGAGCGTGTATTCCGTCTCGGCCCGGTCATCCATGAAGAAGGCGTCCTCGTTCGGCATCGCCACATCGAGGAAGTTCTCGTTCGACAGTTCGAAATCATCGTCCACCATGTTGTTGAGATACATCAGGTAGGCGGTGATCGCATAGACCTCGTCGTCTGCGAGCGACTGGGCCGCGCCGTAAGGCATCGCGCGGTGGATGTAGTCCCACACGGTCGACAGATACGGCCAGTAGGAGCCGACGGTCTTGACCGGGTCCTCGCCGTCGAGCGTGCCGAAGCCGCCCGAAAGCACCGGCCAGCGGCCCACGGCCTCGCCGAAATCGCCGTGACAGACCGAGCAATTGTCGATCCACAGCTCTTCACCGGTCCAGACATCGCCCGACCCGACCGGAAGGCCCTGGCCGTCGGGGCGGATGTCGATGTCCCAGGCCGCGATCTCTTCGGGAAGCGCCGCGCGGCCAAGGCCATAGCCGCCGTCCCGCGAGGGGGCGGCGTTTTCCTGTGCCAGCGCCAATGTCGCGGTGGCGGCGACAAGCGCAGTGGAAAGCGTGAGCGTTTTCATGAGCTTAACCGACTTCGACATTTTCCGCCTCACCGCGTTCGTTGATGGCCCAGGTCTGGATGCCATTGTTGTGGTAGATCGAGTTCTCGCCGCGGACCTCGCGCAGCTGGTCCTTGGTGGGCTGCACGTAACCGGTGCTGTCATGCGCCCGGCTCTGCAGCAGGAGCGGCCTGCCGTCCCAGTCGAACTCGAAGTAGAACCGGTGCATCGACTTGTCGAAGCTCGGCCCCGACATGCGCGCACGGTGCCAGTTGATGCCGCCGTCCAGCGTCACGTCGACCCGCGGGATGGTGCCGCGGCCGGACCATGCGACGCCGGTCAGGACGGTCGGGCCGGGGCCATGGGTGATGGGCGCCTGCGGGCTGGGGTTGGTGATGACGGATTTCGCGTCCATCTCCCAGGTGAAGCGGCGGGCTTCGCCATGCTCCAGCAGGTCGGTGTATTTCGACGTTTCCTCGCGGTGGTGCCACGGCTGGTCGCCCACCTCGATGCGGCGCAGCCACTTGACCCACATGTTGCCTTCCCAGCCGGGCACGACAAGGCGGATCGGGTAGCCCTGCTCGGGGCGCAGCCGCTCGCCGTTCATGTGCGTGGCGACCATGCAGTCGTCCAGCGCCTTTTCCATCGGGATCGAGCGGGTCATCCCCGAGGCATCCGCGCCTTCGGGCAGGATCCAGGTGCCGTTGGTCTTGACGCCCGCCTCTTCCAGCAGCAGCCGCAGCGGGATGCCGGTGTAGACGACGTTGTGGATCATGCCATGGGTGAACTGGCAGCCGTTCAGCTGCGCGCCCCGCCATTCCATGCCCGAGTTGGCCGCGCATTCGAGGAAATAGGTCCGGTTCTCGCGCGGGAAGCGCATCAGGTCTTCCATGGTGAAGACCAGCGGCGTGCCCACAAGCCCGTTGATCATGAGCCGGTGCTGGCCCGGATCGACCTCGGCGACGCCGGAATGATGACGCTCGAAGCACAGGCCGTTGGGGGTGATGATCCCCTCGAGCTCATGAAGCGGCGTGAAATTGACCGAGCTGACGGTGTCGGCGGTCAGCCATTCGACGTTGCGGCGCACCACATGCGACTCGAAGGGCGAGGGCACACCGTAAGGGGCCGCATCGACGCCCGCGCCGAGATACTGCTGCCAGGGCTGCATCTCGGTGATCGCCGGGTCGGGGCCCGCGGCCTGCGCATGGACAAGCTTGCCGGTCGCGGCCGCACCCGTGGCCACGGCGGCCCCGGCAAGGAACTGCCGGCGCGATTGGGTGAACTTGGGGGTGTCGGTCATGGTTCGATACCTCTCTCTCGGGATGCGGCGTCAGCCGCCCACCACGTCTACGGTGTTGTTGGGTTCCAGCGTCACGGTGCCCTGCGCGCGGATGTGATCCTCGACGACCTGCCAGATCGGCGGGCCCTCGGTGCCCTCGTTCACGCTGGCCCAGCCGGCGACGACGTAATTCTGATCGGGCTGGAGCAGCTCGCCGTTGGACAGCAGCGTCATCTCGGTGATGCGGCTGCCCTGTTCCTTGCTGGTGTCGATCCGGTAGCCGAGGCCGCCCACGCGCACCATGTCGCCACCCTGCTGGTAATAGGCGTCGGGGTTGAAGATGTTGGCGGCCACATCTTCCATGATCGTGTGCAGCATCTCGCCCGACATCTCGGTGCGGTAGGCGTTGGGATAGGTCATCGCGGTGACGTTGAAGATGTCCTCGCGGGTGATGTCCTGCCCCGGCAGCACGGCCGCGCCCCAGCGGAAACCCGGCGACAGCGCGATCTGCGCGTCGCGCTGGCTGATGAGCGCGTCGCAGATCACGTCATCCCAGGTGCCGTTGAAATTGCCGCGCCGGAACAGGAGCGAGCCCGACTGCCCGATCACCTCGGACATTTCCTCGGCAAAGGGCGCGCGGGTCTCGTCGACCAGCGCCGTCATCTCGGGGTCGGGCGCGATCACGTCCGAGAAGATCGGGATCAGCCGGTGCGTGAGGCCCCGCATCGCGCCGTCGGCCACGTCGAGATCGACGCGGGAGACGAACTTGCCGTGGCTGCCGCTGGCGATGAGGAAGGTGTTGCCGACCTGGATCGCCTCGGGCAGCGCGTCATGGGTGTGGCCGGTGAGGATCACGTCGATGCCGGGAATGTCGCGCGCGAACTGGCGGTCCACGTCAAAGCCGTTGTGCGACAGCAGCACGACCACGTCGGCGCCCGCGGCGCGCACCTCCTGCACCACCTCGGCGATGCGCTCGCGGCGCAGGCCGAAGCTCAGTTCCGGGAACATCCAGCCGGGGTTGGCGATGGGCATGTAGGGAAACGCCTGCCCGATCACGCCGATCGCGGTGCCGTTGCGCTCGAAGATGCGGTAATCGTCGTAGACCGGCTCGTCCCACTCGGCGTCGAAGATGTTGGCCCCGAGGAAGGCGGGGTTCACGTGGTTCTCGATCAGCTCGTTGACGCGGGCCGAGCCAAGCGTGAATTCCCAATGCGAGGTCATCGCATCGACGCCTAGCGCGTTGAACAGCTGCACCATGTCCATGCCTTGCGTCCTGAGCGAGGGCAGCGAGCCCTGCCAGGTGTCGCCGCCGTCCAGGATCAGCGCATGCGGGGCGTCGGCCTTGATCGCCTTGACCACGGTCGAGATCCGGTCGAGCCCGCCCATCCGGCCATAGGCCCGCGCCATCGAGGTGAAATCATCGTAGGTCAGCGCGTAATCCATCGCGCTGCCCTGCTCGATGCCGAAGCGCGCGCGGAACTCGGACCCGACCAGGTGCGGCGGCTGGCCCGCGTGGATGCCCACGCCGATGTTGAATTCCGGCTCTCGGAAATAGATCGGCTGGGTCTGGGCGTGGATGTCGGTGATGTGAACCAGCGTCACGTTGCCGGGGCCGCCGGTGCCGATCAGGTCCTCCTGGCTGAGGGTCTGCTGCGCGGCAAGGCGCGCCCAGTTGCCGAAGCCCGACGCGCCATAGAGCGCGGATGTGGCGAGGGCTGCCTGCACGAAGTGGCGACGCGAGATCATGGGTTCAACCTCTGGTGTTATTCAGCTTATTGAATGTTTAAGCGCGAAACCCGCCCCGGTGTGATCCGGGGCGGGCTGCGATGTCGTGTCAGTTGCGGACGGCGGGGCCTTCGACCGTCAGGCCGTTGCCGCGCGAGGCGACGTAAAGCTCGAGCGCCACGAACTCGGGGCTGCCGACGCCGAAGGGCTCGCCGCGCGTGTCGCGGATACAGCCGCGAAAGCGGTTGTGGACCGAGACGATGTTGGCGTTCTTCAGACGGTAGGTCGGAAAGCCGTTGATCTGCCCCTGGCTGAGATGGTCCGCCCGGATCAGGTTGCCGTAGTTCTGCTCGTGGCAATGGGCGCAGCTGAGCTCCATCTGGCCATAGGCGGTATAGTAGATCTCCCGCCCAAGCTCCCATGCATCCGCCGCGGGGCCGTCGATGGCCACGTCGACCGTCTGGCCGCGCGCGACCGAGGCGATCAGGGCGACCATGTTGCGCATCTGCTGGCTGTCATAGCCATACGGCTCTTCCATGCCCATGCGCTCGGTCTGGCATTCGATCACCTGCATCTCGACGGTCTGGACCATGCCGTGCTCTGCATCCCATTGGGGATAGCTCGGGCGCACGTTGGCCAGGCTTTCGGGATTCTCGTGGCACGAGGCGCAGCTGTTGCCCTCGCTGCCCATCGCGGTGTTGAACGCGTCCATCCCCTGCTCGACATAGAGCATACCGGGGTTGTCGAAATCGTCGGCCTGCATCGCGCGGGTTTCATCGGTGCGGAAGACCCACCCCGAGTAGACCGTGCTGAGCGCGCCCTCGAGATGGGCGGCCGGTTCGGTTTCGGTGACCATAGGGATCTCGCCGTTGATGACGAGGCTGTCCCCGGTGCGGATATCGGCGAGGCCGACCCCGGCGGCCGCGACGGCGAAGACCGCCGCCGAGACACCGCCGAGAAGTGCTTTTCTTGTCATGGCCGTAACTTCCTCCCTTGCGACGGCTGGGTGCGTATCCGGATCAGGCGACGGTGATGTCAGCCGTTTCCGTGTAGACCGAGCCGTCGTCGTCGTACCAGGTGAACTCGAAGCTGCCGGTCTCGTTCACGACGGCATCGAACTGGAAATAGGGGTTGGTCGACACGCCGGGATGGATCTCGACATCCATCACCATCTCGCCGTTGAAGGCACAGGTGAAGCGGTTGATGATCTGCCGCGGGATCGGGTTGCCGTCGCCGTCGCGGCGCAGACCCGATTCCATCGGGTGACTGATCAGGGTACGAACCGACACGCTATCGCCGGCCGATGCATCGCGCGGGACGCGGACGCGGGGAACAACATTCTCTGCCATTGGTTTTCTCCTTGTCCTGTCTGGCTCAGCCGCCGCAGCCGCCGATGGTCACGCGCACGGTCTGGCGCGCCTGCTTGAAGCTGCCGTCGGGCATGCGCGCGATGGCGACGACTTCCTGCTCGCCGGCAAGGCGGATGCGGGTCGAGGCCATGTGCGAACCCGCCGCCGGGCCGAAATTGAAGGTGCAGACATCGGCCTGCGGGTTGCCTGCCGCCAGCAGCATGATCGCCTCGGCGCCGGGGGCGTCGACCTCGATCGGGACGGTGTTGCCGTTCTCGGCGATTTCCGGCGCGATCAGCGTGATGCCGTCGCCGCCCATGTCGGCACCGCCGGTGAAGGCCTGGATCGCCTCCTCCAGCTCGGCGGCGGATGCGAGCTGCGGCAGGCCGAAGAAGGCGGCCGCAACAGCCAGCCCGGTGCCGACGAATTGCCTGCGTGTCTGGGTCATGAGATCAGTCTCCTTGGTCTCGGGGTTCGGTCTGCGACCGGATCAGTAGTCGGTCAGCGTCATGAGATAGGCGATCACGTCCTCGATCTCCTGCGCCGACAGGATCGGCTGCAGATCTTCGGGCGCGGGGCGCGTGGTGAAACGGTCGCCGGGGCGAATGAAACCCGACACCTTGTAGAAGGCGGGCATGATCGAGTCGGGGAACATCATGTCGGCGTTGACCAGCAGGCCGCGCAGGCCGGGCTCGTCCCAGCGCGCGCCGACACCGTCGAGCGACGGGCCGACCTCGCCATGCCACGGCTCGTCCTCGAGCGCGGTGACCGCGTGACAGGCAAGGCAGTTGCCCTGCGCACGGCTGACCATGATGTCGCGTCCGCGCTCGGCGTTCCCGGGT
Source organism: Roseicyclus sp. (assembly GCA_025211115.1). Lineage (GTDB taxonomy): Bacteria > Pseudomonadota > Alphaproteobacteria > Rhodobacterales > Rhodobacteraceae > Roseicyclus. The sequence continues at coordinate 10,477 of JAOARA010000058.1, forward strand.
TCCCCGGTGAGGGATTCCATCACTTCACCGTATTCGGACATCACCACCGCGTCGGGCGCGATGACATCGGCTTGAAGACTGGTTGCGGCCATGGCTACGCCGGCCGCCAGCAGCATCTGGCGCTTCACTTTGATTTCCTCCCTTTCGGCCGAGTCAGTGGCCTGTGGTATACCGTAGCCGCGCTCGCCCTCAGATTGCAACAACACATTTGATTTTTTGCATGTGAGGGCTAACGCGCGGTTACTCCGAAGCCCCTGCCGCGGCCTGGTCCGCGAACATACGGGCATGATATCGCTGGAAATCCTCTTCGCCCTCGTAGCCTTTTTCCAGCACCCAGTTGAGCATGTTGAAGGTCGTCCAGCGCCCGAAGGCACCGGGCATGACCACGGCCGCCGCCTCGATCCCGGTCACGTCCTCGGGGACGTCCTCGGGGAAGAACAGGATCGTCGGCGTGAACAGGTTCCGCCAGCGCCGGGCGATCTCGCGCTCTTCCATCGTCTCGCCGTCGAAATCGGTGACCTCGGTCGAGCCGTGCATGTTGATGCGGACGAAAAAGAACTCCTCCTCGAGCAGGCGCAGGATGTCGGGTTCGACCCAGACCTCCTCGTGCATGCGCGAGCAATAGATGCAGCCGCGCTGCTCGATGATGACGGCAAGCCGCTTGCCCTGCGCATTGGCGTCGCCCAGGTCCTCGCGCAGGTCCATGAAGGTCTGGTTGAGCCAGGGCGCGATGTGCAGCCCGTCGTCGCCCAGCTCGGCCCGCGCGGGGCCGGCCAGCGCCAGCGTGGCGGCAAAGATCAATCCGGTCAGTCTTGCGAACATGGCGTGGGGCCTCCTCTCCCCTTGGCTCTGCGCGATGGTGCTGTGCGATGGGTCAACCGAGCGTCTGGAACACCTCGAACTCGTTGATCATCCACTCCCCGATGTAGAGCAGCGCATTGGTGGCGATCAGCACGCCGAAGACGACAAGCGCGCCGCCCATCACCTTCTCCACCGTGCCCAGGTGCCGTCGGAAGCGCCCCATCAGCGTCATGAAGGGCCCGACGAAGCCCGCCGCCAGCACGAAGGGCAAGGTCATGCCGATCCCGTAGGCGGTGAGCAGCGCCATCCCCTGCCCCGCCGTGTCGGTGGTGCCCGCCATGAACAGGATCGCCGCCAGCACCGGCCCGACACAGGGTGTCCAGCCAAAGGCGAAGGCCAGCCCGATCACATAGGCCCCGCCAAGGCCGAGGTTGGCCGTGTCGCCGGGTTCCGCGCGCAGCGAGCGGTTGAGAAAGCCGATGCGGATCACGCCCAGGAAATGCAGGCCCATGGCGATGATCATCGCCGCCGCCACGTAGCGCAGCACGTCGAACCAGTCGCGCAGCACCTGCCCGAAGACCGAGGCCGAAGCGCCCAGCGCCACGAAGACGCTCAGAACCCCCGCCGCGAACATCAGCGCGCCGGTGACCGCGCGCAGCCGGGTCGCCCGCGTGACCGCCCCGCCCTGCGCGACCTCGGCCGCGCTCATGCCGCCGAGGTAGCTCAGGTAGAAGGGCACCATCGGCAGGATACAGGGCGACAGGAACGACAGCAGCCCCGCAATGAAAGCGCCGGTCAGCGAGATATCGAACATTTCGGGAGCCTGCCGTGGACTTCACGTTCAAGAATTCATATTATTATCGGAACAGGAGTTTCGTCAATGTTGCATGTGCAATGGTCCCATCGCGTAAGGGTTGCCCTGCTCTCCGGGTTGCTTCTCTGCGCGCTCGCCCTGCCCCGGCCCGCCGCGGCGCAGGACTGGTCGCTGGTCATGGTCGAACAGGCCGGCTGCACCTATTGCGCGCGCTGGCATGCCGATGTCGCGCCGGAATACCCCGCGACCCCCGAGGGGCGCTTTGCCCCGCTGCGCACGGTCGATCTGCGCGACCTGCCGCAGGACGTCAGCTTCGACAGCCGCCCGGTCTACACGCCCACCTTCGTGCTGGTGCGCGACGGGCAGGAGGTCGGCCGCCTCGAGGGCTATCCGGGCGAGGATTTCTTCTGGGGCCTGCTCGGACACATGCTGACCGAGGCCGATGCGACCTGGGCGACACAGGGCGCGGACGGATGAGGGACACCCGCTTGCCTTGCCCCGGCCCGCAGATGAAGCTGCGCCCATGAGCCTCGAAGACTACAGGTCCGATGCGGCCCAGAGCGATGGGGCGCGCGTTTCGACGATCCTGCCCCGGATCGACGAGCCGATGGATGACGCCACCTGGAAGCGCATCCGCGAGAATGCCGAGACGGCGTCGGATTTCCTCAAGGCGATCAGCCACGAGGGGCGGCTGATGATCCTGTGCGCGCTGGCCAATGGCGAGAAATCGGTGACCGAGATCGAGGCGATGCTCGCCACCCGACAGGCCGCCGTCTCGCAGCAGCTGTCGCGGCTCCGGCTCGAGGGGCTGGTGACGGCCCGACGCGACGGCAAGCAGATCTATTACCGTTTGACAGACGACCGGGCGCGCATGATCATCGAACGCGTCTACGAGTTGTTCTGCACCTGAACCTTCGCCGCCGGACCGGCGCGGTTCGGTTCGGGTCGAAGGGAGGGAACATGCTCGACACCCAACTCGGCGCGATGCTCGAGACCGTGATGGGCACGCTGGGAGAGGCGTGGACCATCACCCTGATCGGACTTGCCGGCGGCCTTGTGCTCGGCCTTGCCGCCCGGCTCGGGCGGTTCTGCACGCTCGGCATGATCGAGGATGTGCATTACGGCCATGACCGTGCGCGGCTGTGGATGTGGGCCTGCGCGCTTGGCGCGGCCATGACGGTCAGCTTCGCCGCCGAGGGGGCGGGGCTGATCCGCCTGCACCAGGCGATCTACCTGATGAACGGCTTCACGCTGGCCGGTGCCGCCATCGGCGGGCTGTTGTTCGGCTACGGCATGGCGCAGGCGGGCAATTGCGGCTATGGGATGCTCGCACGCCTTGGCGGCGGCGACCTGCGCGCGATGGTCATCGCGGTGGTGATGGGCATCGCCGCCTATGTCGCGCTCTCGGGGCCGCTGGCCGCGCTGCGCGCGCGGCTCTTCCCCTTCGAACCCCACCCCGAGGCGCCGCAGGGCTGGGCGCATTGGCTGGGCGAGGCCACCGGGCTGGCCCCCTGGGCCATCGGCGGCGCACTGGGGCTGGTGCTGATCCTGGCCGCGGGAACCGCGCTTGCACGCCGCCGCCACTGGAAGGAACTGGTCTGGGCCCTGCTCGCTGGCTCCGCGATCTCGAGCGGTTTCCTCGGCACGGCCTGGGTGGCCAACACCGGCTTCGAGCCCTGGCTCGTGCAATCGCACACTTTCACCGCCCCCGTGGGCGACTCGATCCGCTACGCGATGTTCTCGTCCGGGCTTCAGCCCGATTTCGCCATCGGCTCGGTCATCGGCGTGGTGATCGGGGCCTTCGCAGGCAGCCTGATCCGCGACGGCTTCCGCTGGGAGGCCTGCGACGACCCCCGCGAGCTGAAGCGCCAGATGGGCGGCGCGGTGCTGATGGGCTTCGGCGCGGTGATCGCGGGCGGCTGCTCGGTCGGCCAAGGCCTGTCGGCCTTCTCGCTCCTGTCGTTCCACGCGCCCGTCGTGGCGCTGTCGATCTGGCTGGGCGCATGGCTGGGCCTGCGCCAACTGATCGAGGGGCTGGGGATGGCGCGCGAGGTGTGAGCGGGGGGCGAATGGCGGGACCACGGTCATAGAGACGTGGTGATGGCAGGCCAAGGCGACATCTTCGTGAGTTCATTGGCGCGTGGTATCCTTGAGCGGATGATGATTACCGATATCGACGATTACTTCTCCAGAGGGTGCGGGCGCTGCGACCGCTTTGATCAGAAGGATTGCTCCACCAGGTTCTGGGAAAGAGGCCTCGCCAAGCTGTGTGAGATTTGTCTCGCGGCTGATCTGAAAGAAACTGTCAAATGGGGGCACCCCTGCTATATGCACGCAGGCCGCAACATCGCGATCATCGGTGCGTTCCGTGGGGACTTTCGCCTAAGCTTCTTTGAAGCCGGATTGATGACGGACCCTGACTGTGTTTTGGAGAAGCAGGGGCCAAACACGCGGCATCCTGACATGATCCGCTTCACCTCGAACAGTCAGGTATCGGACATGGAAGGCACGATTTCCGCTTATCTGGATGAAGCCAAAGGCTATGCAGACAAGGGCATAACGGTCCCAAAGGATACCAGTGCTCTGGTCCTGCCAGACGAGCTGAAGGACGCACTCGAAGCAGATGCCGAACTGGCCGACGCCTTTCACGCCCTGACGCGCGGCCGTCAAAGAAGTTATGTCGTCAATCTGAATGGCGCAAAGAAGTCTGAGACGCGCGTAGCCCGCATCGCGCAGTTCCGCGACAAAATCATCGCTGGAAAGGGGGCGATGGAGCGCTGAACGGTCTTCATGGCGAACGGCAAGAAAGGCCGCAGAGCGACCCGCCCAAGCGTATCCCCTTACCCTTGCTCCGCCTCGGCCACGTTGCGCGTCACGTCGAGGAAGCTGTCGGGCGTCACGGAAATCGTGTCGATCCCCGCCTCGACCAGCAGCTTTGCAAAGGCCGGATCGTTCGAAGGCGCCTGCCCGCATAGCCCGATCTTGCGCCCCGCCGCCTTGGCCCGCGCGATGGCCTCGCGGATCACCCACAACACCGCCGGATCGCGTTCCTTGAAGACATGGGCCAGCTCGCCGCTGTCGCGGTCGACGCCGAGGGTCAGCTGCGTCAAGTCGTTGGAGCCGATTGAAAACCCGTCGAAGCGCTCGGCGAACTCCTCGGCCCGGATCACGTTCGAGGGAATCTCGGTCATGACGTAAAGCTGCAACCCGTCCTTGCCGCGCTCGAGCCCTTAGCGCGCCATGACCTCGGCCACGCGGTCGGCCTCCTCCGGCGAGCGGCAGAAGGGGACCATGACGATGGCGTTGTCGAAGCCCATCTCGCCCCGAAGCCGAAGGATCGCGTGGCATTCGAGGGCAAAGGCACGCTCGTAGAACTCCGAGTAATACCGCGCCGCGCCGCGCAGGCCGATCATCGGGTTCTCTTCCTCGGACTCGTAGAGCGTGCCGCCCAGAAGCTCGGCATATTCGTTCGACTTGAAATCCGACAGGCGGATGATGACCGGGTTCGGGTACCAGATCGCGGCGATCCGGCCCAAACCGCGGGCCAGCGTCTCGACGAAATAATCGGTGGGGCTGTCATAGCCCCGGATCAGCGCGGTCAGGTCGTCCTTCACCTGCTCGTCCGTCAGGGTCTCGTAATCCAGCAGCGCCAGCGGATGCGCCTTGATGACGTTCGAGATCAGGAACTCCATCCGGGCAAGGCCCACGCCCGCCGCGGGCAACCGCTACCAGCGTGTCGCCGCCGAGGGGTCGGCCACGTTCAGCATCACCCGCGTCCGCGTCTCGGGGATGTCGTCAAGGCTGATATCCTCGGTCGTGATCTCGCCGATCCCGTCGTAGACCGTGCCCTTGTCCCCTTCGGCGCAGGAGACCGTCAGGTCCTGCCCGTCATGCAGGACGTGGGTCGCGTCGCCGGTCCCCACGATGGCCGGCAGGCCAAGCTCGCGGCTGACGATGGCGGCATGGGACGTGCGCCCGCCGTGGTCGGTCACGATGGCCGCCGCGCGCTTCATGATCGGCACCCAGTCGGGATCGGTGATCGAGGTGACAAGGACCGAGCCGTCGACGAATGTGTCGATATCGGCCGCCGACTGGATCAGGCAGGCCCGGCCCGCCGCCGCCGCGTTGCCGACGCTAAGCCCCTCCAGCACCTTCGGACCCGCGGGCTTGACGGTATAGGATTGCAGCACGTGGCTGGACTTGCGCGACTGCACCGTCTCGGGCCGGGCCTGCACGATGTAAAGCGCGCCGGTGATCCCGTCCTTCGCCCATTCCATGTCCATGGGCAGGCCGTAGTGATCCTCGATCGTGATCGCCATGCGGGCCAGTTCCAGCACCTCCGCATCGCTGAGGGTGAAGCGCGCGCGCTCGGCCTTGGACGTGGGCACGTTGCGCGTCTGCGGCTCGCCTTTGCTGCCGTAGATCATCTTGACCTCTTTCGCGCCAAGGTCCTTGGCGACGATGGGGGTCAGCGCCGGATCGCCCGCGAAGGGCTTGAACACCATGAATTCATCGGGGTCCACGGCCCCCTGCACCACCGTCTCGCCCAGCCCCCACGCGCCGGTGATCAGCACGAACCGGTCGCAGCCGGTTTCCGTGTCGATCGAGAACATGACGCCCGAACACGAGATGTCCGAGCGCACCATCATCTGCACACCGACCGAGAGCGCGACCTCGGAATGGTCGAAGCCCTGCACCCGGCGATAGCTGATCGCCCGGTCGGTGAAGAGCGACGCGTAGCAGCGGCGGCAGGCGGTGATCAGCGCGTCTTCGCCCGTGATGTTGAGAAACGTCTCCTGCTGGCCCGCGAAACTGGCGTCGGGCAGGTCCTCGGCGGTGGCCGAAGAACGCACGGCGACCGACGGCGCCGCCTGCCCCAGCCGCTCGCCCAAGTCGCGGTAGGCCGCGCGGATGTCGGCCTCCACCGCCGCGGGCCAATGCCCCCGCTCGAAGGCGCGGCGCAGCGCGCTGCCGACCTCGGCCAGCGTCATCCGCCCGGCCTCGAGCGCTGCGACGTGATAGGCGATCACCGGGCCAAGGTCGTTCTCGGCGACAAAGGCGCGGTAGGCGTCCGAGGTGGTGGCGAAGCCCGGCGGCACGCGGATGCCCTTGGGCGCAAGCGTCGAGATCATCTCGCCCAGCGACGCGTTCTTGCCGCCGACAAGCGCCACGTCCTCGCGCGTCAATTCCTCGAACCGGATCAGGTTGGCCGACATCTCTCTGCACCTCCTCTTGCATGGCTGTTCCTTGGCCCCTGCGATCAGCCTGCCCCTGCGCCGCGCCGCGCTCATTGACCCGTGTCAAACAGGGTGCAGGCGAAACCGCCTAGCATCGCCGCAAGCAGGAAAGGTGCGGCGTGCAGGCAGACCCCGGATCATCGCGGCCCCTCGGGCTGACCCCCACCGAGATCGCCACGGCGCGCAGCACGCATGGCTGGAACGAGCTGCCCGAGGGCACGCCGGTCTCGCCGCTGACGGTGCTCTGGCGGCAGGTCTCGGGGCTTCTGGTGCTCATGCTGATCGCGGCGGCCCTGATCGCGCTGGCGCTGGGTGAGGTGGTGGATGCCATCGCCATCGGCGCGGTGGTGGTGCTGAACGCCGCCCTCGGCTTCGTGCAGGAATGGCGCGCCGAGCGCGCGATCCGGTCGCTGAAGGCGATGATGTCGCCGCAGGCGGTCGTGATCCGCGAGGGCCGCGAGCAGGTGATCCCCGCGCGCGAGCTGGTGCCGGGCGACGTGATCCTGCTGGCCGAGGGCGACCGCGCGCCTGCCGACGCCGAGATCATCACGGAAGCGGGCCTTGGCCTAGACGAGGCGGTGCTGACGGGCGAATCCGTGCCGGTCTCGAAGCCCGCGGGCGCGGCGATCTTCAGCGGCACGACCGTCACCCGCGGCCATGCCGAGGCGCGGGTGACCCAGATCGGGGCGGCCACCGAGTTCGGACAAGTGGCCGAGCTGACCGGCACCGTTCAAACCGCCGAGACCTCGCTCCAGCGCGAGCTGGGCCACCTTGCCCGGCAACTGGGCTGGATCGCGCTGGCGGTCGCCGCCCTCGTCGCCGGCATGGGCGCATGGCGCGGGCTCGAGGCGCTGCAGGTCTTCATGCTGGGCCTGTCGATGGCGGTCGCCATGGTGCCCGAGGGGCTGCCTGCCGTCGTCACCGTGACGCTTGCCCTTGGCGCGGGTGCCATGGCGCGGCGGCAGGCGCTGGTGCGCCACCTGCAGGCGGTCGAGACGCTGGGGGCTGCCAGCGTGATCTGCACCGACAAGACCGGCACGCTGACCGAGAACGCGATGACGGTGCGGCGGCTCTGGACCGCGGCGGGCGATTACGCCCTTACCGGGCGCGGATACGACCCCACCGGCCATGTCGAGCGCGACGGCCAGAAGCGCCGCGCGGGTGATGATGCGCTGCTCGCGCGTGCCGCGCAAGTGGCGCTGGCCTGCACCCATGCGCGCCTGCAGCGCGACGGCGATGGCTGGCGCGCGCTGGGCGATCCGACCGAGGCCGCGCTGATCGTGATGGCGCACAAGGCCTGGGCCGATCCGCCGGATCCGAATGCAGTCATCGCGGAACTGCCCTTCACCTCGGACCGCAAGCGGATGAGCGTGTTGATCCGCGGGACCGACGGCAATCGCATCCTGACCAAGGGCGCGCCCGAGCTGGTCATCGACCTTTGCAC
>JAOARA010000059.1 GCA_025211115.1 Roseicyclus sp.
CGTCATGGAAGCAAGACCTTTCAGGCTGCGGGAACGGAATGCCAGCGGCCATCCTCGGCCGAGGCGAAAGCGGTGTCGATGCCGCGGGCCACGGCCAGCCCCTCGCGGAAGGTGGGCCAGACCGGTTCGCCGGAATGGATCGCCTGCAGGAAATCCCGCGCCTCGATGATGATCTGGTCCTGATAGCCGGTGCCATGCCCCGGCCCCTGGCAGAAGGGCAGGTAATCGGGATGCGCGGGCCCGGTCAGGATGCGGGTGAAGCCGCGCGTGGCCTCCGGCCCCTCGGCGCGGTAGAGGTGGACGGCGTTCTGATCCTCCTGGTCGAAGCGGACAGCACCCTTTGTGCCATGGATTTCATAGGCATAGCCCATCTTGCGCCCCGTCGCCGCGCGGCTGAAATACAGGTGCCCCATCACGCCGGAGGCGAAGCGCACCATCATCTGGCCGTGGTCGTCATTGTCGACCGCCACGCCGCCGCGCGCGGGGTGGATCGTCTCGACCCGCGCCGACAGCTCGGCGATGGGCCCCATCAGCGCCAGCGCGCAATTGACCATGTGGGGCGAAAGATCGCCCATGCAGCCCGCCGCCCGCCCGAAACAGCGCCAGTTCGCGGGCGCTTCGGGATCGGCGAGGAAATCCTCGGTATGCTCGCCCCGGAACCACGTCACCTGCCCTATCGCGCCTTCGGCCAGCAACTGCCGCACGAACTGCGTCGCGGGCGTGCGGACGTAGTTGAAGCCGATCATGTTGGGCAGGCCCGACGCCTCGGCCGCTTTCACCATCGCCTCGGCATCCGCCAGCGAAGCGCCCAGCGGCTTCTCGCAAAACACCGGTTTTCCGGCCGCAAAGGCCGCCTCGGCAATCGCGCGATGCGTCGCTTGGGGTGCTGCGATCACCACCGCCTCGACGCGCGGATCGGCCACCACCTCCTGCCAGTCGCGGCCCGCGCGGGCAAAGCCGTAGGCGGCGCGGTATCGCTCGGACGATGCGGGCGAGGAAGCCGCGACCATCTCCAGCCGCGGGCGCAGGGGCGTGTCGAAAACCGCGCCCACCGCGGCCATGGCCACGGCATGCGCCTTGCCCATGTAGCCGCCGCCGATCAGGCCGATGCCGATCTCGGTCATGCGCTCCCCTCCCCTTTGCACGTGGCCGGTTGCAACCGGTTGCAAAATTCGTATCCTGAGTCGGCGCGGCACGCAACGGGCAAACCGGACAGGCCCGCGCAAGGGAGGGACAGGATGAGCGACGCGGGCACCACCATCAGGCTTACGACGGCGCAGGCCATCGTGCGCTATCTCATGAACCAGTTCATCGAGATCGACGGCGTCGAGACGCGGATCTGCGGCGGCGGCTTCGGGATTTTCGGGCATGGCAACGTCCCCTGCCTGGGCGAGGCGCTGTATCCGGTGCAGGACGCGCTGCCGCTTTACCGCGGCCAGAACGAGCAGAGCATGGGCTTTGCCGCGGCGGCTTACGCGAAATACCACCTGCGGCGGCGCTTCATGTTCTGCACGGCCAGCGCGGGGCCGGGCACGGCGAACCTGCTGACGGCCGCGGCCTTGGCCCATGCCAACCGCCTGCCGATGCTGATGCTCTGCGGCGACACCTTCCTGACCCGCCTGCCCGATCCGGTGCTGCAACAGCTGGAGCATTTCGGCAACCCGACGCTGGGCGTGAACGATGCGTTCAAGGCGGTCAGCCGCTTCTGGGACCGCATCACGCATCCCGCGCAGGTGATCCAGTCGCTGCCCGCGGCGCTGGCCACGATGCTCGACCCCGCCGATTGCGGGCCGGCCTTCATCGGGCTGCCGCAGGATGTGCAGGGCTGGGCGTATGACTACCCGGTGGAGTTCTTCGCCCGCCGTGTTCACCGCATCCGGCGGCAGGCCCCCGATGCGGCCGAGATCGCGGATGCGGCTGCGCTGCTGGCATCCGCCGAGCGCCCCATGATCATCGCGGGCGGCGGCGTGCAATATTCCGGCGCGGTGGCCGATCTGACCGCGCTGGCCGAGGCGCATGGCATCCCCGTGGTCGAGACCATCGCGGGGCGCGCCAACATGCTGGCGACCCACCCGCTCAACATCGGCCCCATCGGGGTCACGGGGTCGGACAGCGCCAACACCATCGCCGAGGAGGCCGACGTGATCCTTGCCGTGGGCACGCGGCTGCAGGATTTCACGACCGGCTCCTGGACCGCCTTTGCCCGCGACGCGCGGCTGATCGGGCTGAACGTGGGGCGGCACGACGCGATGAAACACCTGTCGCTGCCGGTGGTGGGCGACGCGAAACTGGCGCTTGCCGCCTTGGGCGCGGCGATGGAGGGCTACAGCGCACCGGCGGAGTGGACGGCCAAGGCGCAGGCCGAACGCAAGGCTTGGGACGCCTATGTCGAGACCAACGTGGCGCACGGGAACCGCCCCAATTCCTACGCGCAGGCCATCGGCGTGGTGAATGCGCTCTGCGATGCGCGCGACCGGGTGGTGACGGCGGCAGGCGGCCTTCCGGCCGAGGTCACGGCAAACTGGCGCACGCTCGATATCGGGACGGTGGATGTCGAGTTCGGCTTTTCCTGCATGGGCTACGAGATCGCTGGCGGCTGGGGCGCGCGCATCGCGCAGGCCGAGGTGGAGCCGGAGCGCGATACCGTCGTCTTCGTCGGCGACGGCAGCTACCGGGTGCTGCACTCCCATCTCTATTCCTCTGTTCTGACGCAGAAAAAGCTGATCGTTCTGGTGCTGGACAACGGCGGTTTCGCGGTCATCAACAAGCTGCAGAACAACACCGGGCAGGAGAGTTTCAACAATCTTATAAAAGATTGCCCCACAGTGCCCGAGCCCTTCGCGGTGGATTTCGAGGCGCATGCCCGTTCCATGGGCTGCGATGCGGTCACCGTCTCGAACCCCGCCGAGCTGGGCGAGGCCTTTGCCCGCGCGAAGGCGTCCGACAAGACCAGCGTGATCGTGATGCAGGTCGACCCCTACGAGGGCTGGACAACCCAAGGTCACGCCTGGTGGGAGGTTGGCACGGCACAGGTTTCCGACAGCGAAAGCGTGCGCGAGAAACATGCCGAGATCGAGGCCACCCGCGCCCGCCAGCGGCAGGGGGTGTAAGATGCGTCTGAGCGGCAACCGTTTCGTCATCATCGGCCGCGCGGGGATGGATTTCTACCCCGACCCGCCGGGCACCAAGACCGAGCACGCGACGCAATTCTTCGCCTGTCTCGGCGGGTCTTCGGCCAATATCGGCGTGGCCATCGTCAAGCTGGGCGGCAGCGCCGATCTTGTGACCTGCGTCTCGGATGACGCCATCGGGCGTTTCGCCCTGAACGAGCTGGACCGCTACGGCGTGGGCCGCGCCCATGTCCGCAGCGTGGGCGGCGAAGCGCGCAATTCGCTGGCCGTGGTGGAGACGACGATCGAGGATCACCAGTCGGTCATCTACCGCAACGGCGCCGCCGACTTCGAGATGACGGCGGCGGATGTCGAGGGCGTGGAGTACGACGGGTATGACGCGCTGATCACCACCGGAACGGTCTTTGCCGCCGAACCCTCGCGCTCCGCCGCCTTCCGCGGCTTCGAGCTGGCCAAGGCAGCGGGGCTGCCGCTGATCTTCGACATCGACTACCGCCCCTATTCCTGGCCCTCTCCGCAAGTCGCCGCCGAGGTCTATTCCCGCGCGGGTGCGATGTGCGACGTGATCGTCGGCAATGACGTGGAATTCGGCTTCATGGCCGGTGACTATGACCGCGGCCTCGACAAGGCGCGGGAACTGGTGGCGCAGGGCGCGCGCCTCGCCGTCTACAAGATGGGCGAAAAGGGCGCGATCACCATCACGCCCGAGGGCGAGATCACGACCGGCATCTACCGCACCGAGGCGCTGAAACCCACCGGCGCGGGCGACAGTTTCATGGGCGGTTTCGTCTCGGGCCTCGCCGCCGGGCTGCCGGTGCGCGACGCCGTCCTACAAGGCTCTGCCGCCGCCGCGATGGTGGTGGCGCGGGTGGGCTGCGCGCCCGCGATGCCGACCCGCGCCGAGCTTGACCACTTCCTCAGCGCGCAGGCCGCGCCGGTCCCCGCCTGAAAGGAGACGCCATGCATATCGCCCCCTATGACAACGAAAACCGGCCCATCGTCGACGTGAACGACCCGCTGGTGCCGCTGACCTATTTCAACATCGTGAAGCTGAAGGCGGGCGAGCATTTCGACTACCGCGTGCCAGGCTACGAGACCTGCGTGGTGCCCGCGACCGGGACCGTGACGGTCGAAACGGCGGGCGAGAGTTTCGCCGAGATCGGCAACCGCGGCGCGGATGTCTGGGATGGCGAGCCCGAGGGGGTCTACGTCCCCACCGACACGCCCGCGCGCATCAC
>JAOARA010000060.1 GCA_025211115.1 Roseicyclus sp.
ATGTCCTGCCGGGCCTTGGTGGCGTCGATGCCATGTGTGCCGGCATGGGCGGGGCCGGTTTCGGTGCAGCCGATCGGGGCGGCGAGCCGCGCCAGGGCGCGGGCGATGTCGAGGCGCAGGTGCCGGTCGGTGGGGCGCGGGCCCGAGGGCGGCGCCTTGGGGCGGCAGGTGCCGGGGTAGACGGGGCCGTCGGGACCGCTGACAGGCTCCGCGCCCTCTTGCGGGGCCGAGAGCGCCTCGGCGATGTCGCGGCGGGTGCAGCTGCAGGGGTAGAGCAGGCCCATGGCCCACAGCCGGTCGAGCGCGGCCCAGTAGGCCGGCATCCGCTCGGATTGCCGCATCACGGGGCCGTCCCATGTCAGGCCGAGCCAGGCGAGGTCTTCGAGGATCAGCGCCTCCCACGCGGGGCGGGCGCGGGTCTGGTCGATGTCCTCGATCCGGAACAGGACCTGCCCGCCCGCCGCGCGCGCCATGTCATGGGCGAGGATCGCCGAATAGGCGTGGCCGAGATGCAGGGGCCCGGTGGGCGAGGGCGCAAAGCGGGTGCGGATCATGCAACCCTATCGCTTGCGGAGCACGTAGACGGTGGAGCCCATGTCCTTGGCCGCCAGGTGCGGGCCATGGGCCTCGGAGAGGAGGTCGGCTCTGGTCCTGGAGGCCTCGAGCGCCTCCATGTAGCCGGCATCGGCGAGCGTGGCGTCATTGTAGCTGAAGGCGAGCAGCCCGCCGGGGGCCAGCGCACCCAGCAGCGTGGCGAGCGTGTCGGGCGGGGCTGCGCCGAGGCTGACGACGCCCGTGGCCGTGATTGCGGCATAGCCGGAGGGCGGGGCCGTGCCCGGCTCGCTGACGGTGAGTTCGCGGTAGAGGCCGAGGGCGCGGGCCTTCTCGACCATTTCGGGCGTGATGTCGGTGCCGTCGATGGTGGTGAAGCCCGCCGCGGCGAGCGCCTTGCCCGACAGGCCGGTGCCGCAGCCGAAATCGAGGATCGGAGCGGTCAGGTCGTCGCTGGCCGCGGCCTGCGCGGCGGCGAGCCGGGCGGGCGTCTGGTAGCCCGCGCCGGTCACGTCGGCGTCATACGCCTTGGCCCAGCCGGAATAGAGCGCGCGTGTCTCTTCGACGCTGCGGGGTTTCCAGAGCTGGGTGTCGAGCGTGGGTCCGGTGTCCTTGGTCATGGCGCGAGGCTAACGCGGGCGTCTTGCCCGCGTCCAGATCATTCCGCGGCGGCGGCGGGGCGGCCGAGCCAGTCGGACCAGGCCGCCTTGGCGCGGTCTGTATAGGCCTTGTAGCGGTCCTTGCGGCCGCGGCGGCCGGCCTTCAGGCCCTCGACCGGGGGGAAGAGGCCGAAGTTCACGTTCATCGGCTGGAAGGTCTTTGCCTCGGCCCCGCCGGTGATGTGGTGGATCAGCGCGCCCATGGCGGTGACCTGCGGAACCGGTGGGAGGGTGTCGCCACGGAGCTCGGCGGCGGCGAGGCGGCCCGCCAGAAGCCCCATGGCGGCGGATTCGACATAGCCCTCGACGCCCGTGATCTGGCCCGCGAAGCGGATATGCGGCCTCGAGCGCAGGCGCATCTGGTCGTCCAGCAGCGTGGGCGAGTTGATGAAGGTGTTGCGGTGGATGCCGCCGAGCCGGGCGAAGCTGGCGTCCTGCAGGCCGGGGATCATCCTGAACACATCGGTTTGCGCGCCGTACTTCATCTTGGTCTGGAAGCCCACGATGTTGTAGAGCGTCCCCAGCGCGTTGTCGCGGCGCAGCTGCACGACGGCCCAGGGCTTCACGTCGGGCTGGTGCGGGTTTGTCAGGCCGACGGGCTTCATCGGCCCGTGGCGCAATGTCTCGCGGCCGCGTTCGGCCATGACCTCGATCGGCAGGCAGCCGTCGAAGTAGCCCGCGGTTTCACCCGGTTTGAACTCGGGCTTCTCGGCGGCGATCAGCGCGTCGATGAAGGCCTCGTATTCGTCGCGGGTCATCGGGCAGTTGATGTAGGCACGCTGTTCCTCGAGCGTGTCGCCCTTGTCGTAGCGCGACTGTTCCCAGGCGACGGACATGTCGATCGTCTCGGCATAGACGATGGGGGCGATGGCGTCGAAGAAGGCGAGGCTGTCCTGCCCGGTCTCGGCGGCGATGGCCTCGGCCAGCGCACCGGAGGTCAGCGGGCCGGTGGCGATGATCGTGGCTCCGTCCTCGGGCAGGGCGGTGATCTCGCCGGGCTGGACGGTGATGTTGGGATGGGCGTGCAGCCGCGCGGTCACGGCCTCGGCGAAGGGGTCGCGGTCCACGGCCAGCGCGCCGCCCGCGGGCAGGCGGTGGCGGTCGGCCATCTCCATGATGAGCGAGCCCGCGGCGCGCATTTCCCAATGCAAGAGGCCCACGGCGTTCTGCTCGTCGTCATCCGAGCGGAAGGAGTTGGAGCAGACCATCTCGGCCAGCGAGCCGGTGCGGTGCGCGAAGGTGCCGACCTCGGGGCGCATCTCGTGCAGGATGACGCGCGCGCCGGCGTTGGCGGCCTGCCAGGCGGCTTCGGACCCGGCCATGCCGCCGCCGATGATATGGAGCGTGTGTGACTGCGTATGTGACATGGCCGGGGTTTAGGATGTTTGCGGGACCAAGAAAAGGGGCGGAGAACCCGCCCCTGTCCCGGTCGGCTCAGGCCGCGGCCTTGTCGAGGGCGAAGCGGCCCGCCCCATGGGCGGCATACATCAGCGCGCCGCCCGCAATGGCGAGGTTCTTGAGGAACATGGCCATCTGCAGCTGGGCTGCGGGGGCGAAGTGGTAAAGCGCGCCCGAGACGACGCAGAAGGCCGCGATCAGAAGGGCGGCGATGCGGGTCTGGTAGCCGATGATCAGCAGGGCCCCGACGACGATCTCGAAGATCACGGCAGGCCAGGCGAGAAAGGCCGGAAGGCCGCCCGAAGCCAGATAGCCCGAAAAGCCCTGCACGTCGGGCAGCTTGCCCAGCCCGGCCAGCAGAAAGAGCAGGCCGATCAGAACGCGGCCCGCCAGCGGGCCAAAGGTGGTAAGTGCTTGCATCACGTGGTTTCCTGTTCCTGTGCGCTCAAGCGGCACGGTGTCATGCGCTTGCGTGGGACAGGACTACACTTGGCGCTGACGCGCAGATACGTGAGGTTTCGCAAGGTGTCTGTGCGTATTTGCTGAGATGGGCCGCCCGCGGCCGCACCCCGACACCCGGCCGGGGCGAGCCGCAACCGGGATCAGGCCCCGTCGCTCTCTGCCTCGCCTTCGGCTTCGGCTTCGCCCTGGTCGGCGATCCAGGCGACGCTCACGACCTCTTCGCCCTTGGACGTGTCGAAGACCTTGACCCCGCCCGCGCTGCGCGAGCGGAAGGAGATGCCCTCGACCGGA
>JAOARA010000061.1 GCA_025211115.1 Roseicyclus sp.
GCGCGGGCCTGCGCCGATCTGGGCATCCCCTTCGTCCATATCTCGCCCGATTACGTCTTCGCGGGCCCCGGCGCGGCACCTTGGCCGCCGGGCGACGCCACCGCGCCGCTGGGCGCTGATGGCCGTTCCAAGCTGGCCGGGGAAAACGCGGTGCGCGCCGCGGGCGGCCCCCATGCGATCCTGCGCACCTCCTGGGTCGTCTCGGCCCACGGGCAGAACTTCGTCAAGCCGATGCTCCGCCGCGGGGCCGAGCGCGAGCGCCTGACCATCGTCGCCGACCAGGTCGGCGCGCAGACGCCCGCCCGCGCCATCGCGGCGGCCTGCCTCTCCATCGCCCACCAGCTGACCGCCGATCCGGCGAAATCCGGCACCTACCATTTCGCGGGCACGCCCGACACCTCATGGGCCGGCTTCGCGCGCGAGATTTTCGCGCAGGCGGGCCTGTCCTGCGAGGTGGTCGACATCCCCAGCAGCGATTACCCCACCCCCGCCAAGCGCCCGCTCAACTCGCGCCTCGATTGCAGCGCCACGACCACGGCCTTCGGCATCGAACGCCCCGACTGGCGCGCGGGCCTCGGCGACATTCTCCAAACCCTCGCCTCGGAAGGACAATCCTCGTGACCCAACGCAAGGGCATCATTCTCGCCGGTGGCTCGGGCACCCGGCTGTATCCAGTGACGCTGGGCGTGTCGAAACAGCTCCTGCCGATCTACGACAAGCCGATGATCTACTACCCGATCACCGTGCTGATGCTCGCGGGTATCCGCGAGATCGCCATCATCACCACCCCGCAGGACCAGGCGCAGTTCCAGCGCACGCTGGGCGACGGCAGCCAATGGGGCCTCAGCCTGAGCTATATCGTCCAGCCCAGCCCCGACGGGCTGGCACAGGCCTATCTGCTGGCGCGCGATTTCCTGAACGGCGCGCCCTCGGCGATGGTGCTGGGCGACAACATCTTCTTCGGCCACGGCTTGCCGCAGCTTCTGGCCGAGGCCGATGCCCATCCAACCGGCGGCACCGTCTTCGGCTACCATGTCGCCGACCCCGAGCGGTATGGCGTGGTAGATTTCAGCGCCGATGGATCGGTCAAGGCGATCATCGAGAAACCCGAGCGCCCGCCGTCGAATTTCGCCGTCACCGGCCTCTATTTCCTCGACGGCACCGCCCCCGAGCGCGCCGCGACGGTGCGCCCCTCGGCCCGTGGCGAGCTCGAGATCACCTCGCTTCTGGAAACCTACCTTGCCGATGGCGCGCTGCGCGTCAGCCGCATGGGCCGCGGCTATGCCTGGCTCGACACCGGCACCCATGGCAGCCTGCTGGACGCCGGGAACTTCGTCCGCACGCTCGAGGAACGGCAGGGCATGCAGACCGGCTCCCCGGACGAGATCGCCTTCAACCAGGGGTGGATCACAGCCGAAGACCTGTCCCAACGCGCTGCGATCTTTGGGAAAAACGATTATGGCCGCTATCTTCTGTCGCTGATATAACGCATGGGCGGCCCGCCGGGCCGGTGTTCAGAGTGTTGTCGTTCGAGTTGCGCCGCCGGTGTTTTATCGCCTTTACGCCCTTTACCTGCGCTACGTCGCGCATCACGCGGACCGGCTTGGCGGGTTTTCCATGCCGCGCGACCGTGGCCGGCGGCTGGGCCATATCGAGGAAATCAGGCGCGCCGACGGCACCACCCGCATCGTCGGATGGACCGCCGCACCCGAGCTGCGCCTGATCTGGCCCGAAGGCTCGACCACCGTCACGCCGACGATCGCGCGCCCGGACGTGACCCGGCGCTTCGGCCTGCCGCTGCAGGCCGGTTTCGAGATCGAGGCCCCCGAGGGGCAGCGCCCGCTTGTTCTGCATGTCCCCACCTCGGGCGGCCGGGTGCTGGAGCTGCCGGTGCCCCATCCCGCCGATCCGCCGACGCCCCGCGCGTTGCGGCGGCTGCGCCGGGCCTTCGTGCTCGACCTGCTGTTCGCGCTGCCCGCGGCGCTGCGCTGGCTTTCCACCCGCGACCCGTCGGCCCGCGCGCGCATCAAGCACGCCTTCGGGCTGGAGGCCGTGGCCGTGGCCCTGCCGCTCGATGCGCGCTATTTCACCCCCCGCCCGGTCCCCCGCTCGGACAAGCCGGTGACGGTGATCCTGCCGGTTCACAACGCCTTCGACCTGCTGCCCGAGATGCTCCGCCGCCTCGAGGCGCACACCGATTGCCCCTGGCACCTCGTCATGGTCGAGGATGCCTCGACCGATGCCCGCGTCCGCCCCTTCCTGCGCACCTGGGCCGAGGAACGCCGCAGCCATGTGACGCTGATCGAACTGCCCGAGAACCTCGGTTTCGTGGGCGCGGTCAACCGCGCGCTCGAGGCCGTTGCCGCCGGCGCGCGCGCCCGTCCGGGGCCGGGCCATGTCATCTTGCTGAACTCCGACGTGATGCTGCCGCAGGGCTGGGCCTCGCGGCTGCTCGCGCCCTTCGACGGCGACCCCTCCATCGCCTCGGTCACGCCGATGTCGAACGACGCCGAGATCTTCTCGGTCCCCACCATCTGCGAGGCGCTGCCGCTTCCCGACGGTATGGTGGACCGGATCGACGCGGTCGCCCGCGCCCTGTCGCAGCCCGCGCGCCTGCCCTCCGCGCCGACCGGCGTCGGCTTCTGCATGGCCATGAACGCCCGCTGGCTTGCGCGCGAGCCGCGCCTCGACACCGCCTTCGGCCGCGGCTACGGCGAAGAGGTCGACTGGTGCCAGAAAACCCGCCGCGCGGGCGCGCGCCATGTCGGCCTGCCCACGCTGTTCGTCGAGCATCGCGGCGGCCAGAGCTTCGGCCGCGAGGCCAAGGCCGCCCTCGTGCTCAAGGCCAACGCCGCCATCGCCCGGCGCTATCCGACCTATGACCTCGAGGTGCAATCCTACATCGGCCGCGACCCGCTGCGCAGCCCGCGCCTTGCGCTCGCCGTGGCGCTCGCGGGCGAGATGAGCCTCGACGCGCTGCCGCTGTTCCTGGCGCATTCCATGGGTGGCGGGGCCGATCACGCCCTGAACGCCGAGATCGCGGCCCGCACCGCGCAGGGGCAATATGCCCTCGTCCTGCGCGTCGGCGGCCCGCATCGCTGGCAGCTCGAGGTGCATGGCCCCCACGGCACCCTCAGCGGCACGACCGGCAGTCTCGATCACGTCCGCCGCATGCTCGACCCGGTTCCGGCGCTGCGCATCGTCTATTCCTGCGGCGTCGGCGACCGCGACCCGGTCACGCTCCCCGAGGCGCTCCTGTCGCTCGACCGCCCCGACCGGCCCACCCGGATCGAGGCGCGGCTGCATGATTACTTCCCGATCAGCCCCTCCTATTGCCTGCTCAACGCCGATGGCCGCTACCGCGGGCCGGTGCGGGCCGACACCACCGACCCCGCGCACACCAGCCCCCGGCCGCAGGGCCGCGTCGCCTCGCTGCGCGAGTGGCAGACGGCCTGGGGCCGCTTCCTCTCGCGGTGTGACGAGATCACCGTGTTTTCCGAATCGAGCCGCTGGCACCTGCTGGAAACCTACCCCGAGCTGCACAGCCGCGTCGCCTACCGGCCCCATGCGATGATCGAGCGGATCCCGCGCATCCACGCCCCCGGTCACGGGGCCTCGGCCGCCGGCACGGTCGCGGTGCTGGGCAACGTCAACCTGCAGAAGGGGGCGGGCGTGCTGACCGCCCTCGCCGACCGCATCGCGCAGCGCGGCACCGGCCCGCGGCTGGTGCTGATCGGCAACATCGACACCGCCTTTTCCCTGCCGCCCTCGGTCAAGCTGCACGGCAGCTACGCGCGGTCCGATATCGCCGATCTCGCGGAACGCTACGGGGTGACGGCCTGGCTCGTGCCCTCGATCTGGCCCGAGACCTTCTCCTTCGTCACCCACGAGGCGCTGGCGACCGGCCTGCCGGTCTACGGTTTCGACATCGGCGCCCAGGGCGAGGCGCTGAGGCGCGCGCCCAACGGCATGGCGATCCCCTTCGACCCCGACGCCGACCACGCCGCGGCGATCCTCGCGGCCTTCGACAACCGCGCCCCCGGCTGGGTCGAGCCGGGCACGCCCTCCCCCCGCGCCCTCGACGAGGCCGCCGAGTAACGCCCCCGCAACCGGAGGCGCTACCCCTCGGTCGGATCGTCCCGGTCGTGGCCGCGGCAGGCCGCCGCGAGAACCTCGCGGTAGGCGGCGCGAAAGGCGTCGTTCGTCGCATCGGCCTGCTTGGCAAGCCGGGTCTCCGAAGGTGTCCACTCGGGGCAGGGCTGCCCGATCTCCTGCATCACATGGCGCAGCGTCTCGGCCGGCTGGCGGACCAGCGCCTCGTAGGTCACCTCGGTGACCGCAAGGCCGAAGGCTTCGAAGATCATCGGGAAAAGCGCATCCTCGCGGACCACCGCCGCGACCTGCCGCGTGATCCGGTCCGCGTCATACCGAGGGGTGACCTGCGTCTCGACCGGGGTCAGGCTGGTCCATTTGCCGGTCTGCCACGCGATCTCGCGCGAAATCGCCTGCCCGACCACGTCACGCCGCCGGATATGCACCACCCGCAGCCC
>JAOARA010000008.1 GCA_025211115.1 Roseicyclus sp.
GGCATCCTCGGCATGCACAAAATCCAGGATCGCCCGGTCGTCGTGGACGGTCAGATCGTCATCCGCCCGATGATGTACCTGGCCCTGTCCTATGACCACCGCATCGTCGACGGCAAAGGCGCCGTGACCTTCCTGGTGCGCGTCAAGGAAGCCCTGGAGGATCCGCGCCGCCTGCTGATGGATCTCTGATCATGTCACTGAACCTACTCTGGCAGGCCGATGTGGCGGATTTCGACGCCTGGCATGCCGTCTTCAAGGAGGATGTGAGCGCCCAGCATGCCGCGGGCCTCAGCACCCTCCATGTCTGGAAGGATCCTGATCGTCCGGACCATGCGCTGGTGCTGTTCGCGGTTGCGGACCGGGAGAAGGCGAAAGCCTTCCTCGGCTCCGACGACCTTGCCATGCATCTGGAGCGCGGCGGCGTCATGAATGTCGAGATCAAGTTCCTCGAAGCCGTCTGATCTGATGGGCCGCGCCTGCCGCGGCCCTTTTTCCAAGAAATCTCCGGGCGCGCCCTTGTTGCGCCGCCCGACCCGAAACTCCGAAGGAGACCCCAATGGCAGATTATGATGTCATCGTGATCGGTGCTGGCCCCGGCGGCTATGTCTGTGCCATCCGCTGCGCCCAGCTGGGCCTGAAAACCGCCGTTGTCGAAGGGCGTGAGACGCTGGGCGGCACCTGCCTGAACGTGGGCTGCATTCCGTCGAAAGCCCTGCAGCACGCCACCCACAACCTGCATGAAGCCGAACACAACTTCGCCGGCATGGGCCTGAAGGTGAAAGCCCCCTCGGTGGATTGGGACCAGATGAAGTCCTACAAGTCCGACGTGGTCGGCCAGAACACCGGCGGCATCGAGTTCCTGTTCAAGAAGAACAAGATCGACTGGCTCAAGGGCTGGGGCTCGATCCCCGAGGCCGGCAAGGTCAAGGTCGGTGACGAGATCCACGAGGCGAAAAACGTAATCATCGCAACGGGTTCCACGCCCTCCGCCCTGCCCGGCATCGAGATCGACGAGAAGATCGTGGTCACCTCCGAGGGCGCGCTGAGCCTGCCGAAGATCCCGAAAAAGATGGTCGTGATCGGCGCGGGCGTCATCGGGCTGGAACTGGGCAGCGTCTACGCCCGCCTCGGCACCGAGGTCGAGGTGATCGAGTATCTCGACCAGATCACCCCCGGCATGGACGGCGAGGTTTGCAAGACATTCCAAAGGCTTCTGGCCAAGCAGGGCCTGGGCTTCACGCTCGGCGCGGCGGTGCAGTCGGTCGAGACGACCAAGAGCAAGGCCAAGGTCACCTACACGCTGCGCAAGGATGACAGCGAGCACACCGTGGACGCCGATGTCGTCCTCGTGGCGACGGGGCGCAAGCCCTACACCGACGGCCTCGGCCTGTCGGAGCTGGGCGTCGAGATGACCGAGCGCGGGCAGGTCAAGACCGACAGCCATTATGCCACCAATATCAAGGGCATATACGCCATCGGCGACGCGATCACCGGCCCGATGCTGGCCCACAAGGCCGAGGATGAAGGCATGGCGGTGGCCGAGGTCATCGCGGGCAAGCATGGCCATGTGAACTACGGCGTGATCCCCGGCGTGATCTACACCCACCCCGAGGTCGCAAGCGTCGGCGAAACCGAGGAAACCCTGAAAAATCAGGGTCGTGCCTACAAGGCCGGCAAGTTCTCCTTCATGGGCAACGGGCGCGCCAAGGCGAATTTCGCCGCCGACGGCTTCGTCAAGATCCTCGCCGACAAGGAGACCGACCGCATCCTCGGCGCGCATATCATCGGCCCGATGGCGGGCGACCTGATCCACGAGATCTGCGTCGCCATGGAATTCGGCGCAAGCGCGCAGGATCTTGCGCTGACCTGCCACGCGCACCCCACATATTCCGAGGCGGTGCGCGAAGCGGCACTCGCCTGCGGCGACGGGCCGATCCATAGCTGAGCGGCTGACGCTCATCGAAGGCTGGCACGCCAGCTACCCCCCCCCGCGCTCAAGGTGGCGCGGGGGCAAGCGCTCAACACGCGCAAAGGGTTACCTGCGAAACCGAAGACGGCACCCGCGGCTGGCTTCCCGACAGCAAGCTCGCGCCGGGCTGACCCCATCTCTATCCCACAAATATGGCTGCCCCAACCTGTCCCACCCGCGCCAACGTCCGGAAAGGGGCGCCCCGCGCGGGGGCGGGACGGGGGTGGGCGGGTGGGCCGGCCCGCCCCCGCGCGGTCCCTCAGCCCGCCAGCAGGCGCAGGCCGTTGGTCACGTCCGCCCGCACCGCCAGCCGCAACCCCGGCTCGTCCCCGGCCTTGAGCGCGGCCACGATCAGCCGGTGATGCTGGGGCACCTCGGTGCGGTTCAACCGCCCGTAAAGCGCGCGCATCGTCGGCCCCATCTGCAGCCAGACCGTCTCGGCCAGGGCCAGCATCGCGGGGGCCTGCGCGCGCAGGTAGAGGGTGCGGTGAAACTCGAGGTTGCGCTTGATGTAGGCGACCGCGTCGCGGCGCGCGATCGCCTGCGCGATGGTGCCGTTGATCGCCTCCATCCGCTCGATCAGCGCCGGATGCGCGCGCGGCATGGCCCGCGCCGACAGTTCCGGCTCCAGGAGCGCGCGGATCGCGGCCAGCTCCTCGATCCGCTCGTTCGACAGCTCCGGCGTCGAGACGCGGCCCGAGGCCGAGAGGAACAGCGCCCCCTCGCTCACCAACCGCCGCACCGCTTCGCGCGCGGGCGTCATCGACACGCCGAACTCGGCCCCCAGGCCGCGCAGCGTCATCGCCTGCCCCGGCCCCACCTCGCCGTGCATGATGCGGCTGCGCAGCGCGCGATAGACCCGGTCATGGGCCACCGCGGCCCCCGTCTCGGTCGGGCGCGGGTTCATCAGCATGGGCCACCCTCCTCGAGGTCGAAGCGCCAGGCCAGGATCCCCGCACCATGGCGCTTCAGCCAGTCGCGGTGCTCGGCGTAGTCGGGCCTGAGCCGCGCGCAGACCCGCCAGAAGGCGGGGGAGTGGTTCATCTCGGCCAGGTGCGCGACCTCGTGGGCCGCGACGTAGTCAAGCACCGCCGGCGGGGCCATGATCAGCCGCCACGAGAACATCAGGTCGCCCTTCGAGGAACAGCTGCCCCACCGGCTGCGCGGGTCGCGCAGGGTGATCCGCCCCGGCGTGCGGCCGAGCGCCCCGGCATGGCGAGCGACCGCCACCGACAGCCGTTCGCGCGCCAGCGCGGTCAGAAGCGCCTTGATCCGCGGCCCCTGCCGCGGGCCCTCGGGCACCTCGATCCGGCCGTCGGCAAAGCGCGCGGCACGGCCCTGCCCGGCGACCACGGCGCGCGGCGTGCCGCAGATCGGCAGCGCGGCCCCGATCCGGGCGCGTTGCACCACGGGCGCGGCCTCGAGATGGCGGCGCACCCAGCCTTCGCGGTCACGCAGAAAGGCCAGCGCCTCGGCCTCTGGCGCCCAGAGCGGCAGCGACAGGCTGACGGTGCCATTGGTGCGCGACACCCGGAGCGAGAAGCGAGTCGCCCGCCCCGACCGGCGCAGCGCGACCTCCACCGGGGGATCGCCCGGCAGGACATGGGTTGAACTGCGCTGTTTCGACACCAATTCTCATGCCTCGAGGGTCGGACGGACGGTCTTGCCGCACGGGGTTTGACAGTCCCCCGCCACTATGGCAGAGGTCCGCATCCCGCGATACCGCAGAGTTAGTCAAGGGGGTGTCATGCCCAAAGAGGAATGGGGCGTCAAACGCGTCTGCCCCACCACCGGAAAACGGTTCTACGACATGAACCGGAACCCGATCGTCAGCCCCTACACGGGCGAGGTTGTCGTTCTCGACACCGGCAAGGCCGGTCGCAGCCTCGTGGCCGACAAGGCCGACAAGAAATCCGTGAAGGAGGCCGCATCGGAAGAGGACGATCTGGTTCTCGACGATGACGTCGAAATCGAGGACGACGATTCGGATGTCGATCTCGATGATGACGATGTTCTCGACGACGACGAGGACGACGATACCGTCGCGCTCGACGACCTGGCGGACGTGGCCGGAAACGACGACGACGACTGAACACAGGCGGTCGGCGCGGGGGCGGACAGGGCAATTTTTCCCTTGCACCTCCCCCCGCCCTATCCTACACCGCCGCACACCTGACGGGGGCGTCACAAGCGCCCCCCGACACGGGGCCTTAGCTCAGCTGGGAGAGCGCTAGCATGGCATGCAAGAGGTCAGGGGTTCGATCCCCCTAGGCTCCACCAAATCCCCCCGAA
>JAOARA010000062.1 GCA_025211115.1 Roseicyclus sp.
GGAAGACGTTGGCAGGATATGGCCAATGTTTGCACATTTTGTCCGAGGGGTCTGACCCGTGCCGAGGCCAGCGAAAAACCTGAAGCTTGAAGAGCGCATCGAAGTCGCGCGGCGCTTTGCGGCGGGCGAGAGCGCGAAGGATCTGGCGGCGGCGTTTGGCATCTCACCGCGCCATGTGAACCGGCTCGCGAAAGAGGAGGCGGGCGAGGGCATCGCGGTGCGCGACCCAAGCGAGACGGTGGCGTTCAGGGCCAGCCGATCCGAGCTAGACGCCTTCGATGCGGAGTGGCGCGCGCGGGGCTATGCCAACCGGTCGCAGGCGCTCAATGCGGTGCTGCGCGGGCGGTGCGGATTCCTCGATGTGCCCCGTGATCTGGTCGCGGAATTCTGCGCCGCATGGCGTCAGGCGAAGGATGTGAGCGACGCAGGACTGGTGCTTGCCAAGGCGGTGCATCGCGGTCGGCTGGAGGTCTCGGAAACAGATCGGGCGGTGCTGATCGAGCTCCTTGATCTGGCGCGGTCGATGAGCCGAGAGATGGGCCGGATGAAGGATGCGGCGCAGGCGCTGCGTGCTCAGGACTGGCCGCAAAAGGAAGAAGGGCAGGGGGCGGAGAGCGCGGTTCTGGAGGGCGGCTCGTGCACGATCGGGAGCGGATTGAGGCTCGTCAGAAATGGCTGATCCGCTCGCCCTCTACACCTCGGTCATGGGCCGGCTCTGGGAGGATGAGCGCATCCGAGGTCAGGCCGCGGCGCGGATTGATGCGCGGCTGGCGGGGCGTCGGCAGGGTCGGAGTTTCGCGCGTGTCGGGTCCATGTCGGCCCGCAACGCGCTGAAGGTGGCGTCGGGCCAGAGCCGCGCGGCGGTGTTCAAACGGATCCGGGCAGGGGGCTGCAAGACGCGTGCCTCGCTCGGGGCGCAGCTCTCCTATATCAACGACAAGGCAGTCTATACCTACTCGACAATGACCAACGCGCTGACCGATGCGGCGGTGCTTTCTGAGGAGCAGAAGGAAGACATCATCGAGGATTGGGCCGGGACCTGGCGCGGCTCGACCAAGCTTGGTTTCACCTCGCACATGCTGCTGTCCTTCCCGACCGATGTGACGGTCGATCAGGTTCGCGACATCGCGATGGACTGGACCGAGCATTTCTTCGAGAGTGGCGATTACGGCGACCAGTGGGACTATGTCCTCGCGGTCCATGACGACCGGGCGCACAAGCACGCGCACATCATCCTGAACAATCGCGGCGGCGAAAACGGCACCTGGTGTTCCTGTTGGGCCGAGGGCGTGATGTCGCCGCAGCTCATGCGCGAGAAGCAGGCCGAGATCGCCGAACGCTATGGCATTGTCCTCGACGCCACCACCCGGCTCGAGCGCGGCATCTTCGAGAAGCCTGCCGGGATCGAGGAAATCTACCGCGCCAAGGAAGAGGCCCGCCTGCCGCGCGAGATCGTCATGACGGCCCAGGAGTCGGCCATCGCGCAGGCGCAGGTGGTGGGCTTCGCCAAAGACTACAAAAACCTCGCCGACCTGCTGGACCGGATGGACCAGCGCCACATGGCGCGCGCTGTGCGCGACATGGCGGACGGGCTTGGCTCGGGCACGCCGTGGAATTTCACCGAAGGAGAGATAGACATGAAGGACATCAAGACCGTCGGTGATGCGATCGACTATTCCGAGCGGACGATCGAGGCGCTGAGGCTCAAGGCCGAGGAACTGGACCCGACCGAGCGCGCCGCGTTCGAGGCCAAGGCCGCGCCGATCATCGCGGATCTCTCGCAGATGGTGCCGGATCCAGAACTGCGCGCGCGCTTCGGTAAGCAGCTGGAGGAACCCTATCCGCCGGGGGCGGGCAGCGAGGTGCTGATTGCCGCGCTTCATTCCGGCAATGACGAAGGGCTCCGCGACGTGCTCGAGCGTGCCGAGGGCGCGGGCATGGACAGCGAGGAGCTGGTGGCCCGGATCGCGGCTGGTGGCACGCGCAATTACGGCATGGCGCAGGATTGGGTCGAGCGGGACATGAACGCGGTGCTGGCCAAGGGCGGTCTCAGCGTCGAGACGGCCAATGATGACCAACTGGATGCAGCCCTAGAAAAGGTCGACAGCGTGATGGACGCGCTGATGGAACGCGCCAAGGAAATGGGCGTCGAGATCGGCCGGACCCTCGCGGACGAGGAGGAGGCGACGTTGCCCCTCATCGACGAGGATGACCGGACGCCCAATCCCTACCTGCAGGACCTCGCCGACATGTTGCGGGACGGCAAGCTTACCGAGGAACAGGAAGAGACGGTCGAGCGAACCCTGCAATCCGAGCTCTTCAAGGAGTTGGGTGAGGAGGGCCTGGCCGAGCTTCGCCGTGGCAACTACGAGGTGCTGGACGCGGCCCTGCCGAGCAAGCTCGACCAGATCACCGTCACGCAAGAGTTCCTTGAAATGACGTTTGAGGAAACGGGCGACCAGGCCTTCACCGACCGTGCCGCCGGATTGCAGCAGGACAAGGCGACCGAGGTTGCACGACTGCGCGGCCAGCAGGAGGCGCAGGAGCTGGGTCGCGATCTCGGTCGGGACCGCGGTCTCGATGACGAGATGGAATTCTGAGGGGGGATGACCACCATGACCAAGACACTTCCCCTCTGGGCAGCACTTCTTTTCGGTGTGATCTGCGGCGCCGTCATCGGCACC
>JAOARA010000063.1 GCA_025211115.1 Roseicyclus sp.
AGAACCGGGGAATAGGCCCCCTCGGTCGCGGTCCATTGCCGGGTGCCCGTGCGGGCGTTCATCGCCACGACACGGCCCGACTGGTTGCCGGCGTAGATCGTGCCGCCGACCACCACGGGGTCCGAGGTGATGTCGTTCACGCTGGCATAGGCCGTGCCGAGCCGCCCGCCCGCGACAAAGGAATTCCACAAGGTGCCGCCGGTGTTGGGCAGGGTCGCTACGATCTCGCCCGAGGGGAAGGGGAAGATCACGCGCCCGTCGGCCACCGCAGGGGCCGCGCCGCCCACCAGGACGGCCGGCGCATCGCTGCTGGGCACGCGCCAGCGCAGGCGGCCGTCATCGGCGTCGATGGCCCAGGCCTCGGAGTTGCGGCCGACGACATAGACGATCCCGCCCGAGACGGTCGGCGCGCCCAGAAGGGTGCCGAGCCGCTGACGCCAGATCACCGCGCCGGTCTGCGCCTGCAGCGCGATCAGCTCGCCATAGGGCGTGGTTGCGAACAGCCGGTCACCTGCCACGGCCAGACCGCCGCCAGAGGCATTGCCGCCGCGGTCGAAATCGGGAACCAGGCTTGCGACCCAGGCGGGCGCGCCGCCCGACAGGGCGGTCGCCTGAAGCTGGGCATCGGCGTCGATGGTGTAGACAAGGCCGCCCGCGGCCACCGGATCGGCGGCGATGCGGTTGCGGCGCGTGTTGCCCGCGCCGATATCCGTCGCCCCGACCTCGGCCGGGGTGGCCGAGAGCGTCGCATGGGGCAGGCGGTTGACCGCGTTGTAGCCGCGGCTGGGCCAGTCGCCGAGCCGCTCGGCTGCGGGCAGGCTGATCGGCCGGGCGGCGTCGGTGTCGGCGGCGGCAAGGGAGGCGGCTGTCCGTCCGTCCTCATCCGCCAGCGTCGCGTCCAGCGCGGTGCGCGTGTCGAAGCGTTCGCCGGGAAGGATCACCTCGCGTTCACAGCCCGACAGGGCCAGAACGATCAGGGCCGCCATGCCCCAGTCGGCGACGCGGGCCGATCCCGACCGGCTTGCGCCCGCGCCTTCGGTGGTGCCTTCTGCTCTGCCCTCGACCACGGTCATGCGCCTCGGCCTTCCTGTTGTGCCGTCGCCCTGACGGCCGTCAATCCTGTGCGGCAGGGGTCTCGGGGGTCGCCCCGGCCTCTGCGCCCTCTGCATCCGGGGCTGCCGCGCCCTCGTCCGCCGCGTCGTCAGCCGCTGCGTCGTCCTCCGCCGCGCCCTGCTCCGCCGCATCGGCGGCCGCGGGAGCGGCGTCAGCCTCGACCGTTGCCTCCGCGTCTACCTCCGCAGGCGGTTCCGGCGCGGTGTCGACAAGCACCGACCCCGCCTCGAGAGCCACAATCAACTGAGACGCCCTTTGTTGCAAGCCCGGCGTCGCCGCCGCGCTGCGTTCAAGGCTGCGCAGACGGTCGATCCCGCCCTCCAGGTCGCCGGTGCGGATATCCAGAAGCGCCAGCTGCTCTTCGGCCAGCGCCGCGAAGGGTGCGCCCGGTTCGGCCAGCGCCCCAAGGATCAGCCGCGCGGTCTCGGGCTCGGAGGGGGCCATCATCTCGGCCTTGAGCATGGCGAGATCGCGGTAGCGCCGCGGCAGGTCGGGCGCTTCGGCGGCGGCGCGCAGGTCGGCTGCGGCCGCCTCGGCCTCGGCCCCGCCGCGCGCGACTTCGCCCGCGGCCAGAAGCGCCACGATCATCCGCGCCCTCGGGTCCGAGTCGGCGGTTGCGATCTCCTCGAGGCCCGCGACCCGCGCCTCGGTCTCGGGCCGGTCCAGCACGGACAGAAGACCGTCGCCGAAGGCTTGGGCCGACGCACGCTCCTGCGCGCGGGAATATTCCAGCCAGGCCGCGCCGCCCACCAGCCCCGCGACGATCAGAACGGCAAGCCACGCCCAACGGCGAAAGATGGCGTAAAGCCGGTCGCGGCGGACCTCTTCGGTCACCTCGTTGATGAAACTGTCGGTATCGGACATCCCGCCCCGGCCCCAAAGGTTTTTTCGTCCGGGCCACATAGCCCGAGGGGGCGCGCCGCCGCAAGGCCCGACCCATGGCCCGATCCGGGCCGCACGTCGCACCTCGTCGTTGAACGCCGAGGCATGGGGGACTTGACGGAAAAAGTGAACCGATTAGTTCAGTCTTGCGCGGCAGCGCAGAAAAATCTAATCTGAACCGGTCGGTTCAGCGTAGACCATGCAAGATTCCCTGCGCCCCGGCGACGACATGCCATGCCGGCGGCCGATCACATCAGACGGATACGACCCCGGAACCGAGGTTTCACGATGCGCCCATTTCCCTTGATCATTGCCGCCCTTGTCTGTGTCGCGCTCTACTTCGTGATCCTCGACCGCGAGCGGCTGGTGGAGTTCGCCACCCGCTTCACGCCGGAGGCATCGGGGACGGTCACCGAACCGATGGCCGAGGAGACCGCCGCGGCGGCCCCGGCCGAAAGCGCACCGGATGATGCGCGCGTGCATGTCGTGGCCCGCCGCTCCGAGGCGCAGGTGACGGAAAACGCCGTCCAGCTGCGCGGCCGGACCGAGGCGCTGCGCGAGGTGACGGTGTCGGCCGAGACCTCGGGGCGGATCATCTCGGACCCGATCCGCGCAGGCGCTTATGTCGAGGCGGGGCAACTGCTGTGCGAGATCGACCCCGGAACCCGCCTGACCGCGCTGGAGGAGGCGGAGGCCGCGCTCGACAGCGCCCGTGCCCGCCTGCCCGAGGCCGAGGCGCAGCTGGCCGGCGCGCGTGCGCAACTGACCGCCGCCGAGATCGACGCCAATGCCGCCAGCCGCCTGAGCGAAAGCGGCTTCGGCTCGGAGACGCGGGCGGCCAGCGCCGAGGCCGCGCGCGAGGGCGCGTTGGCACAGATCCAGTCGGGTGAGGCCGCGCTGTCGCAGGCACGCTCGGGCATCCGCTCGGCCGAGGCCGCGGTCACCCGCGCCGAGGAGGAGATCGCGCGCCTGACCATCACCGCGCCCTTCGCGGGCTACCTCGAGACCGACACCGCCGAGATCGGCACGCTGATGCAGCCGGGCGCGCCCTGCGCCACGGTGATCCAGCTCGACCCGATCAAGCTGGTGGGCTTCGTTCCCGAGGCACAGGTCGACCGGGTGACGCTGGGCGCCGAGGCGGGCGCGCGGCTGTCCTCGGGGCGGCAGGTGCGGGGCGAGGTGAGTTTCGTCAGCCGGTCCGCCGACGAGGCGACGCGGACCTTCCGGGTCGAGATCACCGTGCCCAACCCCGACGTGACGATCCGCGACGGCCAGACCGCCGATATCCTGGTCCGGTCCGAGGGCATTCCCGCGCATCTGCTGCCGGCCTCGGCGATGACGCTGAACGACAACGGCACGCTGGGCGTCAGGGTCGTCGAGGACGGCGTGGTCAACTTCGTGCCCGTCCGCATGATCCGCGACACCCCCACGGGCGTCTGGCTGACCGGCCTGCCCGACGTGGCCGACGTGATCACGGTGGGCCAGGAATTCGTCACCGACGGCGTGCCCGTGCGCGTCACCTACGAGGAGCTGACGCAATGACCGGCATCATCGACTGGGCCGCCAGCCGCGCCCGCATGGTCGTGGCCTTCGTGGTGCTTTCGCTCGTCATCGGGGCCGCGGCCTATGTCGGCCTGCCGAAAGAGGGCGAGCCGGATATCGACATCCCGATCCTCGCCGTGACGGTGCCCTTTCCCGGCATTTCCGCCGAGGATGCCGAGCGCCTGCTGGTGCGCCCGATGGAGGCGGAGTTCCAGGATCTCGACGGGCTGACCACGATCACCTCGACCGCCAACGAGGGCTTTGCCGGGGTATTCCTGGAATTCGAGTTCGGCTGGAACAAAAGCTCGACCATCGCCGATGTGCGCGACGCCATGGGCCGGGCCGAGACGCAGTTTCCCGACGGCGCCGACAGCTGGTCCATCGACGAGATCAACTTTTCCGAGTTCCCGATCCTGACCGTCTCGCTGTCGGGGAACGCGCCGGAACGCACGCTGATCCGCCTCGGCAACGAGATGCAGGACGCGCTCGAGGCGCTGCCCCCCGTGCTCGAGGCCGGTCTGACCGGCACCCGCGAGGAGATGATCGAGGTGATCATCGACCCGCTGGCGCTCGAGGCCTATGACGTGACCGCCGCCGACCTGATCAACGCGGTCGTGAACAACAACCAGTTGATCGCGGCCGGCGAGCTGACCTCCGAGACCGGCGCGATTTCCGTGACGATTCCCTCGAGCTTCGACAGCACGCAGGACATCTACAACCTCGCCATCACCGTGAACGGCGACCGTGTCGTCACGCTGGGCGAGCTGGCCGAGATCCGCCTGACCTACCAGGACCGGGAGGGGACCGCGCGCTTCAACGGCGAGCCGACAATCGCGCTGCAGGTCGTCAAGCGGCAGGGCTTCAACATCATCGAGACGGTCGAGCTGGTCCGCCGGACCATCGACGAGGTCCGCGCCACCTGGCCCGAAGAGCTTCGGGCCTCGGTCGAGGTCGCCACCTCGCTCGACGAGTCGGTGCAGGTCGCAGGCATGGTGCGGCAACTCGAAGGTTCCGTGCTGACCGCCATCGCGCTGGTGATGATCGTGGTTCTTGCCTCGCTCGGCACGCGCTCGGCGTTGCTGGTCGGTTTTGCGATCCCGACCTCCTTCCTGCTGTGCTTCATCCTGTTGGGGGTGATGGGCATCCCGGTGTCCAACATCGTGATGTTCGGCCTGATCCTTGCGGTGGGGATGCTGGTGGACGGTGCCATCGTGGTCGTCGAATACGCCGACAAGCGCCTGCAGGACGGCGCGCGGCCGATGCAGGCCTACACCGACGCGGCCAAGCGGATGTTCTGGCCCATCGTCTCCTCCACCGCGACGACGCTCTGCGCCTTTCTGCCGATGCTGTTCTGGCCCGGCGTGCCGGGCGAGTTCATGGGCATGTTGCCGGTCACGCTGATCTTCGTGCTCTCGGCCTCGCTGATCGTGGCGCTGATCTACCTGCCGGTGCTGGGCGGGGTCGCCGCGCGCGGCTCGCGGATGATCGAGACCGGCTCGGCCGCGCTGAAGGCGCTGCTGCCGTGGTATCCCCTACGCCTCGTCCTTGCGGGCGCGGTGGGCTACGGCCTGTTCCTTGCCGCGCTGCAGACGATCAACCCCGGCGTCCTGCTGCCCCCGCCGGGGCCCGAGGCCTCGGCCTTTTCGGCGATGCTGCCCGGCGCGCTCATGTTCGTGCTGCTCTCGATGCTGATGTCGATGGTGATGGGCTCGATCGCGCTGCCGCCGCGCCAGCAACCGGTGCAGGCGGGGTACAAGCGCACGCCCTTCGGCTGGTTCATCGCCATGATGACGGGCAACCCCGTCATGCCCTTGGTCGCCGTGGCCGCCGTCGGCGTCTTCGTGGTGACGGTGTTCAGCTATTTCGCCGAGAACAACAACGGCGTCGAGTTCTTCGTCGAGACCGAACCCGAACGCGCCGTGGTCTACGTCCGCGCGCGCGGCAACCTGTCGATCGAGGAAAAGGACATCCTCGTCCGCCAGGTCGAGGAGGTGGTGCTGCGCACCGAGGGCGTGCGCGATGTCTTCGCCTTCGCGGGCGATGGCGGGCTTTCGGCTGGTCCCGGCGACACCGGACCGGTGGACAGCGTGGGCCAGGTCCAGATCGATTTCCAACCCTGGGGCGAGCGCGAGGACGGCAACCTGATCCTCGACCGGCTGGCCGCCGAACTGGACCGGATCCCCGGCATCTACACCGAGATCTCGGAACAGGCGCAGGGCCCGGTGCAGGGCAAGCCGGTGACGCTGCGGCTGTCGGGCGACAACTGGGAGGAATTGCAGCAGGCCGCGCAGACCGCGCGGGACTTCTACGAAACGCTCCCCGGCCTGATCCAGATCGACGACACGCTGCCCCTGCCCGGCGTGGATTGGGAAATCAACGTCGATACCGCCGCCGCCGGGCGGTACGGTGCCGATGTGGCCACCGTGGGCGCGATGGTGCAGCTTGTCACGCGGGGCATCCTGCTCGACACGATCCGGGTCGACTCCTCGGACGAGGAAATCGACATCCGCGTCCGCTTCCCCGAGGAGGCGCGGATGCTCTCGACCCTCGACACGCTCAGGGTCCGCACCCGTGACGGCCTGGTGCCGCTGGCCAATTTCGTCACCTACACCAGCGCCCCGCAGCTTGCGGGCATCACCCGCATCGACCAGAGCCGCATCTTCGATGTGCGCGCCGATGTCGAACCGGGTCTTGTCGCGCTGGCATGGGAGCAACCGATCCCCGAGGCCGAGCAGGTCGAGGGCGGCCCGACCACCCAGCGCCGCGAGCTGGCACTGGCCCGCGGCGTCCCGCAGGAGGCCGTGGACGCCGGGGCGGAGCCGGACCTGTCGATCCCGCAGACCCGCGGCTTCCCGGTCAGCCTGTTCCTGGAGCCGACGGTCGATCACTACGACATCGCGCTGTGGGAAGAGGCCCGCGG
>JAOARA010000064.1 GCA_025211115.1 Roseicyclus sp.
CAAGCCGCCGATGATCAGGAGGCAGGACGCATCGCCTTTGGCGACCACCACCTCTCCATCGCGGTCTATGCGCCCGACCGCGACACGCTCGAACGGGCCGCCGCCCAGATCAAACGCGTGGGCCAGGAAATCATGTCGGTGATCGTCCGCGAAAACATGGCGCTGAAGGCGACGTATTTCGCGCAGTCGCCCGGCAACTTCGGCTACCGCGCCCGCAAGACACCAATCTCCTCGATTAATTTCGCTGACTTCGCGGCCCTGCATGGCAGCGTCGAGGGGCGCAGCCCGGACCAGTCGCCATGGGGTCAAACCATCACGGTCCTGCCCACGGTCGGCACTTCTGGCTATCGCTTCAACTTCCACGAGGCGGGAGCCCCAAGCAAGGAACCCACGGTCGGCCATACGCTCGTTCTGGGGCGCACCGGCACCGGCAAGACACTGACCACCGCTTTCCTCGCAGCCCAAGCGCAACGGGTCGGCGCGCGGCTTTTCTTCTTCGACAAGGACCGCGGCCTCGAAATGGCGGTCCGCGCCCTTGGCGGGCGCTATAACGAAATCCGGGCTGGCGTACCCACGGGCCTCAACCCGCTTGCCACCGAGACCGACGAGCGCGGCCGCGCCTGGCTCTCGGACTGGCTCGCGACCCTGCTCACACGGAATGGCACGCTCTCGGGCGAGCAATCCCGCCACATCCAAAGCGCGGTCGGCCAGAACGCCGATGCGGGGGCAGGCCTGCAGCGCTTCGCCAGTTTCGAGACCCTGTTCCAGTCGCTCGATGACGATGGCGAGCTGCAATCTCGCGTCGCCGAATGGGCGCCGGGTGGGCGCTATGGCTGGGTGTTTGACGAACCCGAGCGCGGTGCGGGCCTCAAGCTCACGGGCGACATCGTCGGGTTTGATATGACCGAGATCCTCGACATGACCACCGAGCGAATGGCGGTGCTCTCCTACATCTTCCGCCAGATCGAACGTGTGGTCGAGGATCGCCGTCCCACCATCATCGTGCTCGACGAAGCCTGGAAGCTCTTGGACGACCCGTATTTCGGGGCGCGGCTGGAAAACTGGCTGGTCACGCTTCGGAAGATGAACTGCGTCGTGATCATGATGACGCAATATCCAAGCCAGCTGCGCGACAGCCGCGTTGGCAAGACCATCGTCGAAACAGTCCCGACCCAGATCCTCTTCCCGAACGATCGTGCCACTGTCTCCGACTACGACTTCCTCCGCGTCAACGCCAAGGAGGCGGCCCTTCTCGTGCAGCCCACCATCGGCCAGCGCATCGCGCTCGTTCGCTCGGCGGGCGACAGCGTCTTCGTCGATGCCGATCTCTCTGCGCTCGGAGAGTTGCTGCCCATCCTTGGCGGCGGCGCCACCGGCGAAGCCCGCGTGCCTGCCGATTGGCGCGCCAATCCCGATTTCTGGAGACATGTGATATGAGTTCGCAACCCCTTCTCGCGCTTTGCGCCGCCGCAAGCCTTCTGTCGGCTTGCGAAAAATACACTGAGAAAACCTCGCCATGCTTCGGACGCAAGGGCGAGCCGCAGGTGACCCGGTCCGCACTTTCCTTCTCGACCATGGGCGCACCGGTTCAGGAGACAGCCAAGCCCGACTGTACCTTCGAACCCCTGCCCCGTCCGGAATGAGCCGCGCCGCGATCATATCCACCGGACTCTGCCTCGTCCTCGGTGCCCTGCCCGCGCTCGCCCAGGGCGTGCCGACGCAGGACAATTCCGCGATCGGGCGCGCCATCGCACGGGTGACGGCACTGGCCGAGGATCTGGGTGTCCAGCAGGACAAGGATCGCACGGAGACGACGCTCGCCGATGTCCAGGCCGACCAGTTGCGCGTCCTCGAGGAGATGACTGCGGCGATCACTGGTCCCGGCTTCGATATCCGCGCGCTCGAAGGCAATGCGGATTTCGGGGTGGCGGCGGTCTATCCCAATACCGATCCAAGCCCGATGGTGAGCCGCCTTTTCGGCGAGGGCCGCGAGACGGTCGAGATGATGATCGTCGAGGTCGCGGGCGAGTTCGCAGGCGCACCCGGTGTGGCCCGCGCCGGCCTCTCGGCCACCCAGTGGCGCTGCCTCTTCCAGGCCCTGATCAAGCAGGAGAGCCGCTTCAACGTCGCCGCAGAAAGCCCGGTCGGCGCCTATGGCCTCACCCAGCTCATGCCCGGAACCGCCTCCGATCTCGGCGTCGATCGCTATGACGTGAAAGACAACCTGCGCGGCGGCGCGCGTTACATCACTACCCAGCTCAACCGCTTCGGCAACATCCCGCACGCACTCGCGGCCTATAACGCGGGGCCGGGCCGGGTGATCGAATATGGCGGCGTGCCGCCCTTTGCCGAGACCCAAGGCTATGTGCGCAACATCTCGAAGTTCTACAACGAATACCTCGCCGTGGTAGGTGGCGCCGACGCGCTCGGCACGCTCTCGCCCTCGGACTTTGCGCTCGCCGAATATGCCAGCATCTCCGAGGCGGGCGTCTATTATGCCGCCGACAGCTCGGCCACCACCGAACAGGTGATCAACCGCTTGCGTGCCATCATCCTGCAGATCGACGCGCAACCCAATGCGAAGGCGGCCTGGGAGCTCAACACCTATGCCAAAGCCGAGATCGGTCGCATCCTCAATCTCCGCGTCCGGCTGATGGCGGCAAACCAGCAGCGCGAGGCGGCCTATGCGCAGCACCTCGTCGCCGACCGGCTGGCCGAGCGCGACTTCATGCAGATGGGAGTTCCCGAATGAGACAGCTTCTCCTGACCGTAGCTGCGGTCACCACACTCGGGTTTGCCTCGCCCTCAACGGCCCAGGGCGTCCCAACCTTTGATGGCTCGCAGCTTGGTCAACTCGTGGCGCAGCTCGAACACATGGCCGAGGACCTGAATGTCCAGATGCAGCAGCTCGCCACAATGCGGCTGGAACTGGAAACCCAGCTCTCGCAGCTCACGAACCTCGAGGCGCAACTGACCTCGCTCATTGAAGGCAGCGGGCTCGGAGAACTCTTCGCCACGGTCGAAGAATTCCGAGCGCTGCGCGGCAAGCTGGTGGCGCCCCTCAATACCGCACAATCGCTGGCAAGCGGCGATTTTCTCAGCGGCTTCAATCCGGGTGCAGAACTCTCGGCCTCGGTCGAACGGGTGCTTTCGGGCAGCGGGTTTACTTCGGAACGCCTGAGCACGCTTTCTGGCTCGGATGAGCCCGCCGATAACCGCATCGCCGCTTCCGCCGGGGCCAGCGCCATGCTCTCCGTCGCGGCACAGGAAAGCCACGAAGAAGCGGGCCAAAGCCTTGAGCGGCTCGAGACCATGGTCGGGCTCATCGACGATCAGGACGGGCTGAAGGCTGCCGTCGATCTCAACACCCGCGTCACCGCCGAGCTTGGCATCATCCTGACCCAGATTTGGCGGCTGGAAGCGGCGCAAGGCGTGAGTGCCGGCCAGCTTGGCGTTGTCGATGCCGCGACCCTCGCGGATG
>JAOARA010000065.1 GCA_025211115.1 Roseicyclus sp.
CCCACATACCATGCGCTCAGCACCGCGCCCACCGTCAGCGCGACGGCGCGCGAGCCCAGTCTGACAAGCCCCCGGAGTAGGGCAGCCATGATGCCTCGGCGCGCTTCCACGGGCCTGCGCTCCGCCGGCCGCCCGCGAATTGCAAACGCGCCGCGCTGCGGGCTCAGGGCAGGATGCGGGTGTAGCGGGTGCCGTCGAGGGTCGCGCCGACGATCAGGCCGGCCTGCCCGTAGATCACCGCGATCACCGGATCGGTCAGCACGGTCGTGTCCACGCCGAGGCTGCCGCCACGGTCGTTGACGGCATAGCGCACGTCGCCGCCCACCGCCCAGCCCATGGAGGTGCGGAAATCGCGCAGCGCCTCCTCGGTCATGAAGAACAGCGTATGCGCATATTGCTGCGCGCCGATCTGCAGCCCGAAGGTCCCCGCGATGGCCGAGTAGTAATCCACCGTGACCCCGTTCACCCGCAGCGCGCCGCGCCCGTAGGAGCCGCCGATGCCGAGGCCCGCCTCGGTGATCAGCGGCATGACGAGCATGCCGGCTGCGTTGAAGGCCAGCTCCTCGGAGCCGGGCACCTCGCGGTACATGAATTCGGTCGCGGCATCGACGCGGGCGTCGATCCGCTGCGCTGCACGGGAATTCACGCCGTTGCCGCAGGCGGCAAGCAGGGGCAGGGATGCGCCGGTGATCACGAAATGACGACGGGTAAGACTGCTCATCTGGGGCCTCATGCCGGGTTGCCTCGGAAAACGCGGGTCGTTCGCCGCCCGCGCCTTGCAGTGAGGATACGCGCATCTCTCCTGTCTGTCACGGTGCATTGCACCATGGGTGGCGGTCCTCCGCCCATGCGCCCGCTACCCGTTGAGGATGCGCGCGACCCGCGGCGCGAAATAGGTCAGCACGCCGTCGCAGCCCGCGCGCCGGAAACAGGCAAGGCTTTCGAGCATCACCTTCTCGCCGTCGATCCAGCCGTTCGCCGCCGCCGCCTCGATCATCGCGTATTCGCCCGAGACCTGGTAGGCGAAGGTCGGCGCGCCGAAACGGTCCTTCACCTCGCGCGCGATGTCGAGATAGGGCAGGCCGGGTTTCACCATCACCATGTCCGCGCCCTCCATCAGGTCGCGCTCGACGCAAGCCAGCGCGGCCAGCCGGTTCGCCGGGTCGATCTGGTAGGTGAACTTGTCGCCCTTGAGCGCGCCCGAGGCGCCGACCGCGTCGCGGAACGGGCCGTAGAAGCTGGAGGCGAACTTGGCGGCATAGGACATGATCGTCACGTTGGTGTGGCCCTCGGCCTCCAGCGCGGCGCGCATCGCCCCGATGCGGCCATCCATCATGTCCGACGGGCCGAGGATGTCGGCCCCCGCCTCGGCCTGCGCGAGCGCCATCTTCACCAGCGCCTCGACGGTCTCGTCGTTGACGATCACGCCGTCGCGCACGATGCCGTCATGGCCGTTGATGTTGTAGGGGTCGAGCGCGATGTCGGTCATGATCGCGATGTCGATACCGGCATCGCGGATCGCGCGGATCGCGCGGTTCGACAGGTTGTCGGGGTTCCATGCCTCTTCGCAAAGCTCGGTCTTCAGGCTCGCGTCGGTGTAGGGAAACAGGCAGATCGCCGGAATGCCCAGCGCGGACGCCTCGCGCGCGGCCTCGACGATCTTGTCGATCGAGCGGCGCACCACGCCCGGCATCGAGGCCACGGGTTCCTCCACCCCTTCGCCGTCGCGCACGAAGATCGGCCAGATCAGGTCGTTCACGCTCAACTCGCTCTCGCGCACGAGGTTGCGCAGCTCGGGCCGAGCGCGGAGGCGGCGGTGGCGGGTCAGGGGAAAGGGGGCCTGGGGCATGGCATGGGGTCTTTCGCTTCGGGCTACGGGTGCAAGCGGTGACATGGGCGTGACCGCGGGGCAAGGGTGCAGGTT
This sequence comes from Roseicyclus sp., assembly GCA_025211115.1. Taxonomy (GTDB): domain Bacteria; phylum Pseudomonadota; class Alphaproteobacteria; order Rhodobacterales; family Rhodobacteraceae; genus Roseicyclus. The sequence continues at coordinate 1,925 of JAOARA010000065.1, forward strand.
GTCCCGGCCCTGTCGGCTTCCGGCAGGGCTGGAAACCCCCGGACCACGCGGATAGGGTGCGCGGCGATAAGAACGTGTGCAGTGTAATCGGGCGGACCCTCTTGGATTTCTTCGACCTCGTCACCGAAGTGATCGACCTCAGGTCGTTCTCGAACCTGTGGTACTGGATCGTGCTGGCGATCCTGTGGTCGACCCTGTCGCATTGGGTCATGGGCATCCCCTACCACATGGTGCAGCGCGCCCGCCGCGGCGACGAGACGACCGAGGCCGACCTGCGCGCGCTGGCCGAGATCAACGCCCGCCGCATCCTCGATGTCTCGGAGCTGTCGGGCACGGCGATGGTCGCGCTCTCGACCTTTGTCGTCACCTCGCTGATCGTTCTGGGCTGGGGCTACCGGGTGGAATTCGCGCAGGCGCTCGTGCTGCTGGTGCTGCCGCTGATCCTCGTGGCGGGGCTGACGCTGCGCACGGCGCGGGTGCTGCAGGACACCGGCTTTGACCGGCTGCACATCCGGCTGCGCAACCACCGCTTCGCGGTGCAGGCGATGGGGGTCTGCTTCATCTTCGTCACCGCCTTCTGGGGCATGTATACCAACGTCACCATCAGCCCGCTGCGCTGAGGCGGCTTGACACCGCGCGCGTCCCGCGTAGGTCACGCGCATGTCCCGACACCCCACCCATATCCTTGCCTCCGGCGCGCCCGAAGGGTTCGACGCCTCGATCGTCCTGCGCGAGCTGGAGCAGGGCGGCGTGCCCGTGCTGCATGTCGCGCGCGACGACAAGCGGATGGCGGCGATGGCCCGCGCGCTGGCCTTCTTCGACCCGACCGTCCCGGTCCTGACCTTCCCCGGCTGGGATTGCCTGCCCTATGACCGCGTCTCGCCCAACCCCGAGATCTCGGCCACGCGCATGGCGACGCTGGCCGCGCTGGCGGGCGGCCTGTCGGGCCCCTTCATCCTGCTGACGACGCTGAACGCGGCCACGCAATACGTCCCGCCGCGCGAGTTGCTGCGCTCCTCGGCCTTCGTGGCCACCGTCGGCGGCCGCATCGACGAGGGCGCGCTCAAGGATTTCCTCGTGCGCATGGGGTTCACGCAGACCCCCACGGTGCCGGAGCCCGGCGACTATGCCGTGCGCGGCGGCATCATCGACGTCTGGCCGCCGGGCGAGGGGGCGCCGGTGCGGCTCGACCTCTTCGGCGACATCCTCGACGGCGCGCGCCGCTTCGACCCGGCGACGCAGCGCAC
>JAOARA010000066.1 GCA_025211115.1 Roseicyclus sp.
GCCGGTCACGAATTCCTGTTGCAGGATATCGGCCACCAGCGCCCGCACGGTGCGCGCGACGATGCCCATGGGGATCACCGACATGGTGACGGCGGGCAGCACGAGGTGGCGCATATGTTCCCAGTCCCAGGCCCATTGGCTCGACCCGCCGGGGCCCGCCCCCGTGGCGGGGAACCAGCCCAGTTCGACCGAGAAGATGATGACCAGCACCATCCCCAGCCAGTAATGCGGCACCGAGACGCCCACGACGGCCAGCGTCGAGGCGAGCTTGTCGATCCAGCTGTCGCGGAAGAAGCCCGCGACGAAGCCGAAGAGCCCGCCGAGCGTGAAGCCGATGATCGTGGCGGTGACGGCCAGGATCAGCGTGTTGCCGACGGCGTTCATCACCTCGGCGGTGACGGGGCGGCCCGTTGCGATGGAATTGCCCAGGTCGCCCTGCAGCGCGCGGGACAGCCAGCGGAAGAATTGTTCGGGATAGGACCGGTCGAAGCCGTAGATCGCCATCAGCTGCTCCTGCAGCTCGACCGAGGCGTCGGGCGGCAGGATCGAGACCAGCGGATCGCCGGGCGAGATATGGACCAGCGCGAAACACACGAGCGATACGCCCAGCATGATCGGGATGGTGTAGGCGATGCGGCGCGCCGTGAAGATCAGCATGACACCCTCGGGGTCCTTGGGGGAAGGGAACCGGCCGCCGCGGGAAGGGACGCGGCGGCCGGTCGGGGCAATGGCCTTACTCGGCCATCGTCATCGGCGCGATGTCGATGAACCAGCTCTTGGGCTGGACGACGCCGCCCACGGCGGGCGACATGGCGCGCGGGCCGACATCGTTGGCGACCCAGAGGAAGGGCGCCTCTTCGACCACGCGGGCGTGCAGGCGGGCCAGCGCCGCATCCCGCTCGGCCCCGTCGAAGGAGGTCCGCGCCTCGGCGATGAGCGCGTCGAACTCGTCATTGCCGAAATAGCCCCAGTTGTTCGACACCGGCGGGAAGGTCTGGGTCGAGACGAAGCGCACCATGGCGAAGAACGGGTCCATCGTGGCGAAGCTGACGTTGATCGCATCCGCCCCGCGCGAGCCGTCCGACAGCGCACCCTGCCGCCAGTTGGTGAAGAGCGTGTTCCACTCGATCACGTCCAGCGTCACGTCGAAGAAGCAATCCGACAGGCTTTGCTGCACATACTCGTTCATAGTGACTGGCTGCATCTGCCCCGAGCCCGAGGCCGAGGTCTGCACCGTCACCTCCAGCGGGTTGTCGGGGCCGAAACCGGCCTCTTCCATCAGCGCGCGGGCGGCGTCGGGGTCATAGGTGATCTCGAAGCCGGGGTTGCCCCACCACGGATGCCCCTCGTTCACGGTGCCCTGCGGGATGCCCATGTAGCCGCCCAGCAGCACCTGCAGCTCCTCGCGGTTCACACACAGGTTCGCGGCATGGCGCACGCGGCGGTCGAGCCACGGGCTGTCCTCGGTGAAGGAGAACTGCCAGGGCCAGACATGGGGCTGCGGGTTGGAGTAGATCACGTTGCCTTCGGCCACGATCCGCGGGATCGCGTCGGGGGCGGGGGCCTCGATCCAGTCGACCTGGCCCGACAGCAGGGCCGCGGTGCGGGCGTTGGCGTCGGGCAGCGGCACGAGGACCACGCGGTCGATCGTGGGCGTGCGGGCCGGGTCCCAGTAGTTGGGGTTGCGCACCATCTCGAAGCGCTCGCGCGGCACCAGAAGGTCGCCCATGAAGGGCCCGGTGCCCGAGGGATCGGCGGCAAAGGCCGTCCAGGCCGCCGCGGCACGCTCGGCCGGGTCGGTGACCGAGGCATCGACCGCGTCGTAGAGCGCCTGCCAATGGGCGGGCGAGGCCATGAAGAGCATCGTCATGTTGAGCGGCAGGAAGGCGTCGGGCTGCGAGGTGACCAGCTCGACGGTATACTCGTCGATCACGCTGGCCGAGCGCAGCGTCGGCATCCGCGAGGTGGTCGCGCCGACCTGGTCGGGGGCGAAATGGGGCGCCGCGTCGTTCAGCACCTTCTCGACGTTCCAGACCACCGCCTCGGCGTTGAAGGGCGAGCCGTCGTGGAAGGTCACGCCTTCGCGCAGGGTGAAGGTCCAGCGCGTCGGATCGTCGGGGTTCACAACCCATTCGGTCGCCAGGCCGGGGATCACGACGCTGGGGTCGGTTTCCGACGACAGGTCCCAATGGGTCAGCGCGTCATACATCGGGATACCGGTGAAGCGGTTGCCCTCGAAGCCCTGGTCGGGCTGGCCCGAGGTGCGCGGGATGTCGGCGGCGGTCATGCCGATGGTCAGGGTCGTTTCGGCCAGTGCGGGGCCGGCAAGCGTCATCGTCGCGGCAAGGGCCGCGGCAGCCGTCGTTCTCAGAAGGGAGGTGCGCATGGGATGCTCCTGTTGGTGTCGATGGGCCCACCGGCGGCGACCGGAGTGCTGCGGACACAAAAGGGCGCACGACGCGGTTCGGCGACCATCAATCTCGATATCGTATACAATTTTCAAACCGTTTGCATACGCTGCCCGAAAAACGGGCGAAAATCTGGGCGCTGCGCTTGATATCGCATCGGTGCCGTGACGCGGGAGGCTAGGGAGCGTTGCGAAATCGGCGCATATGGCGTGGCGTGCGGAGATTCGGATTGCATACAATCTCAGGTGGCACCATATCGGGACCATGAAACATGACC
>JAOARA010000067.1 GCA_025211115.1 Roseicyclus sp.
AACCGGTTCGCAGGCGCGGGATCCGCAGCTCGACGCTGCCCGCCCGGGTCTGCCAGTCTCGATCTCGGTATCCGTTCCGTTGCGCCAGCCGGTCGCTGCTCTTCTCACCGTAATCGGCACCAGTCTTGGCGCCCACCTCCAGTTCCATCAGGCGTTCGGCAGCAAAGCCGATCATCTCGCGCAGCAGGTCTGCGTCTGCGCTCTTCTCCATGAGCGCACGGAGGTCCATCATGGGTTTGGTCATCGGGTCTAGTCCTCGGTTCAGGTTGGTTGTCGCAACCCGACCCTACCGGGAAACCCGATGACCACCGCCAGTTACACCACCGCCGTGGACGTCACCCTGTCGAACCCCAAGCCGCCATTTGTTTGGTCACGTCGTGCGAGCCAAAAGTTTCTTGAAAATCAGCCACAAACGCAACTTACGGCATTGCATTAATCGTATGCTCGAGGCCGCCATAGATGTGCGTCTTGAGGATTTCCGACGCGCCGTCGGCGTCGCGGGTCAGGGCGCGGTCCAGCATGGCCCGGTGCTCGTCCGCGGCAACCTCTCCCCGATTGGTGAGAACGAGCATCTGGTAACGAAGGTACTTCTCGAAGAGCGTCGCATGGAGAGACAACAAGTTGGCCGATTCGCAGTTTGAAATCAGCGCCTGGTGGAACTCCCAATCGTAGCGCTTCCAGGTCTCCTTCTGGCTGTCGTGACCATCGGCGAGCCGTTGCTCCATGAGGTGCAGCTTGTGGTGGGCGGCAACGACTCGGCCTTCCCATTCGGTGTCGCCGTTCAGGATCGACTGGCGAAGGGCATGGCACTCCAGCAGGACACGCAAATCCGCGATCTCCTGAAGATCGGCGCCTGAGACCGGCTTCACGAAAAAGCCGCGCTGCTCGGGCGCATCGACAAAGCCTTCACTGGCAAGGCGATGCAGCGTTTCGCGCAAAGTCGACAGGCTGGTTTTGTAGCGCGCCTTCAGGTCATCGAGCTTGATCTTTGATCCGGGCGGCAGGATGCCAAACACAATGTCGTGCTTGATCTTGTGGTAGGTCGTGGCGCCGATGGTCTGCCGGGTGCGCTGCATGCTGTGTATCTGCTTTTCCAGGGTTCATCATGTGACGGCGAGACTTCTACCTCGGGCCGCTCATCGAGATATTGCAGCTTTTTTGGAAAATACCAGATATTCTTGACCTACCGATGCCATAAGCGCATTGCTTTGGCCGTGTCGGCAGATAACGCGCATCGAAGGAGACGTGGCATGCGCCCGTTAAAGCTTGCCCTTTGTGGTTATGGCCTTGTCGGTCAACGGCATGTCACCGCTGCGCGCCAAGTCGATGGTGTTGTCCTCGAGCATGTCATCGAGCCCGCTGCCGCGGGGCGCGCGGCGGCCGAGCAGGCTGGGCTTGCTTGTTACCATGATCTCGATTCCCTGACCGCCGCGACCAAGGTCGATGGGCTGGTCATCGCAACACCCACATCGCTCCACCGCGACCAAACGCTTGCGGCCTTGCAGCATGGATGCCCGGTACTGGTTGAAAAGCCGATCGCTACGACCTCGGACGAGGCCTGGGCGATCGTGTCTGCCGTGAAGGCCATCGGCGTGCCCGTTCTTGTCGGGCATCACCGTCGCCACAATCCGCTGATCCAGAAGGCGAGGCAGATGATCGACGAGGGGCTGGTCGGCGAGATACGGGCGGTGCAGGCCACCTGCTGGTTCTACAAGCCCGACCATTATTTCGACGCCGCACCGTGGCGCAAAGAACGCGGGGCGGGGCCGGTTTCGGTCAATCTGGTGCATGATGTCGATCTGATCCGCCATCTGTGCGGCGAGGTCGAAAGCGTATCGGCCCGTGCCGCCCCGTCGCGGCGTGGCTTCGCTAACGAGGATGTCGCCGCCGCAGTCCTGACCCTGACCAACGGCGCCATCGTGACGATCAGCGTGTCCGACAGCACGGTCGCCCCGTGGAGTTGGGAGATGACGTCCGGCGAATATCCGATCTACCCCCGAACCGATCAAAGCTGCTACTTGATCGGAGGCTCGCGCGGGGCGCTATCGCTCCCCGACCTCCGGCATTGGCGCCACGACGGGGAACGGCCGGATTGGTGGACGCCGATATCGGCCGTCGCCGGCGGCTACGTGAACTCTGACCCGCTCGTCAACCAGATCCGGCATTTTCGGGACGTAATCCAAGGTTCCGTCAATCCGCTCGTATCCGCCGAAGAGGGCTTGCGCAGCCTGAGGGCGGTAGAGGCGATCCAGACGTCCGCCGCGAAGAACGGCCAGCCGATCGTCGTCAGTACGGCGAATGTCGCGGCCTGAAAAACGCCATGATCTCAAAAATATCAGATATTTTGAGAAAAATCTTGTGATGCAGATCGTTTTCGGCATCATGGAGCAAAAAATGATAGATCACCAAGGGAGGACCAGATGATCAACAACCTCACCCGCCGTGCGGCCATCTCGACCGTCGCATCCATCGGCATCCTCGCCAGTGCCGGATCGGCCGCGCTGGCCGATGCCCACCAGACCCAACTGCGCCTGTCCATGTCAGGGTCGGAAACCGATCAGCGCTCCGTCGCCATGGCCGAAGTGTTCGGGCCCGCCGTGTCGGAGTTTGCCAGCTACGAGCCCGCCTACAACGCGACGCTCTTCGCACAAGGCACCGAGCTCGAGGCGATCAGCCGTGGCAACCTCGAGATGTCGATTGCCTCCGCACAGGAACTCGCGCAGTTCTTCCCCGAGTTCTCCATCTTCACCGCGGGCTACGTCCACCAGGACGCCGCGCACCAGGTGGCGGTCTTCAATGATCCGCTGATGGAGCCGTTCAAGCAGACCGTTCTGGACGAGCTTGGCGTCCGCCTTCTGTCTGTGATGTACCTGGGCCGCCGCCACGTGAACCTGCGCCAATGCCCCGATGAACTGACCGTTACCACTCCGGAAGATCTGAACGGCGTGAACCTGCGGATGCCCGGCACCGACGCGTGGCAGTTCCTTGGCGCGGCGCTTGGTGCGTCACCGACCCCGATGTCCTTCTCCGAGGTCTACACCGCTTTGTCGACCGGCGCCGTGGACGGGCAGGACAATCCGCTTCCCACCGTCGTGGACGCTCGTTTCTACGAGGTGACCTGCCAGATCGCCCTGACCTCGCACTTGGTCGACCTGAACTACATCGTGATCTCCGAGGAAGTGTTCCAATCCTTCACGCCGGAGCAGCAGGCCATCGTGCAGCAGGCTGCAAATGACGCGGCCGAGCTTGGCCGTCAGCGCCAGCTGGCACTCGAAGCCGAACTCGGTGCATTCCTCGAGGAAAACGGTCTGACCCTCTACGAGCCGGACCTGGCTGCCTTCCGCACGGCCGTGCAGGCCGCCTATCTCGACAGCGAATTCGCCGAGACATGGCCCGAGGGTGTGCTCGAGCAAATCAACGCTCTCGGCAACTGATCGATCGCGAACGGTGTGGAGAAGACCGTGTTTGCTAAGCTGAAGACCGGGTTCTCCACCCTCACCAACACCATCGCCGCGGCCATGCTTGCGGCGATGTTCTCCGCTTTCCTGCTGCAGGTCGGCTCGCGCTACATGCCGCGCCTGCTTGACGGGCTGGGCATCAGCGGACGGTTTCCCGTGCTCGACGCGATCGAACCGCTCGGCTGGACGCTGGAACTGTGCCTGATCCTGTGGGTCTGGATAGTGTTCTTCGGCTGCGCCTTCAACGTGCGCGAGAAGGATCACGTCACTTTCGACATCCTCTACCTCGCCGCAGGCGCGCGGGTCCGCCGCATCATGGCGCTGACCGCCGCCGCGTCCATCGTGGCCGGCATGATCTGGGCTTTCCTCCCAACATGGGACTACGTCGATTTCATGCGCATGCGGCGCACCTCGACGGTAGAGAACCCCTTCACCGGTGAGCGCATCCGCCTGAAGTGGATCTTCATCATCTACATGGTGTTCATGGCCGCCCTGATCCTGCGGTATGGCTGGCGGCTCGTCGTCATCTGGCGTGATGGTCCGCCCGACGGCCACCATCTCGTCGATCACGATCCCAAGCCCCCCGCCATTCGCCACGGGGATGACACGGTATGAGTTTCGAGATCCTGGCTTGCCTTGTCACCCTGTTCCTGCTGGCGGGGATCGGCACGCCCATCGGCTATTCCATCATCCTTGCCGCCCTGGTCTATCTCGGGCTTGGCGGGATGGACCTTGCGCTGGCGGGCGAGAAGATCATGCAAGGCCTCTACCGCAGCTTCGTGCTTCTGGCGGTTCCGCTGTTCATCGTCGCTGCCAATATCATGAATGCTGGCACGATCTCGGATCGGTTGCTAAATTTCTGCGTCGCGGCCGTGGGCCGCTTCCGCGGAGGGCTGGGGCATGTGAACGTCGTCGCCTCGCTGATCTTTTCCGGCATGTCCGGCTCCGCCGTCGCCGATGCCGCCGGGATCGGCAAGATCATCATCCAGATGATGACAAGGGACGGCAGATACGGGCAGGGCTATGCAGCGGCGATCACGGCGGCCTCGGCCACCATCGGCCCGATCATTCCGCCTTCGATCCCGATGGTTCTGTATGCGCTGGTCTCGCAAAGCTCGATCGGGGCGCTGTTTCTGGCCGGGATCGTTCCGGGCCTGATCATGGGCGTCGTGCTGATGGCGATGAACAGCTACATCGCCCACAAACGCGGTTTCGTCCTGGAAGAGCCGGTCCCGTTGCGCGCGTTGCCCCGCAAGACCGCCAACGCCTTTCCCGCGCTGCTCATGCCGGTAATCCTTCTGTTCGGGATCTACGGGGGCGTCACGACCCCGACGGAAGCCGCCGCCATTGCGGCGCTCTATGCGCTCTTGCTGGCAGGGCTGTTCTACCGGGCGTTGTCGCTGCGGGGGCTCTACGAAATCTTCGTCGAAAGCGCTCGTGCCTCCGCCGCCGTCGGCGTGGTGATCGGCGGCGCACTGATCCTGAATTTCATCGTCGTCAGCGAGAACATCCCCGGCATGGTGGCGGATGCCCTCGTGGGTATCGACATGAGCCCGACCGCCTTCCTGCTGCTGGTGATGCTTCTGGTGCTGCTTCTTGGCTGTGTGCTGGATGCGACGACCATCATCCTGGTCATCGTGCCCCTGTTCATTCCGGCCTGCCATGAGCTTGGCATCGACCTGGTGCATTTCGGCGTTCTGGTGGTGGTCAACTCGATGATCGGGCTGATCACGCCGCCCTATGGCATCCTTCTATTCGTCATCAACGCGGTCACAGGCATCCCCCTGCGCGAGATCATCGCCGAGGTCTGGCCGTTTCTCATTGTCCTGATTGGCGCCCTGCTGCTTCTGGTTTTCTTTCCAGGCCTCGTGCTGTGGCTGCCGCATCTTCTTGGCTTCGGAGGCTGATATCCATGTCGTCCATTGATCTGCCCATCAACCGGTTCAAGGCGCGGCTTCAGGCGGGCCAAGGCCAGCTCGGCATCTGGAACACGATCGGCGGCAATACGGTGCCCGAGTTTCTCGGTGGGGCGGGGTTCGACTGGGTCCTGGTCGATTGCGAGCACGCACCCGTGGAACCCGTGGAGGTGCTGGGAGCGTTGCAAGCGATCGGCCAAAATCTGGAGGTCTCAGCCGTGGTCCGACCAGCCGCAAACGACCCCGTTCTCTTCAAGCGGCTGCTCGACATGGGCGCGCAGACGTTTCTCGTCCCCTATGTTCAGACCCCGGCCGAGGCCGAGGCTGCCGTCCGCGCCATGCGCTACGGGCCCAAGGGCATTCGCGGCATGGCCGGCATGACCCGAGCCACGCGCTACGGGAAGGTAACCGACTACTACGATCGCGCCGAAAGCGAGCTTTGCCTGATCGTGCAGGTCGAGACCATCGACGCGATGGACCAACTCGAGGCAATTGCGTCGGTCGATGGTGTCGATGGCGTGTTCATCGGGCCAGCGGACCTCAGCGCCAGCATGGGTCTGCGCGGCCAGACGAGTCACCCCAACGTCGTGGCGGTGATCGAGGATGCCTTTGCCCGCCTGAAGGCGGCAGGCGTTCCGGCCGGGATCATGGCGCTGAACCCTGCCGAGGCTGCCCGCTACATCGAACTGGGTTCGGTCATGACCGCGGTGGGCGTCGATCTCGTGCTCTTGGCAGAGGCCGTGGCCACCCTGCGGGAGAGGTTCTGAATGTATCCCCATCCCGCCCCCGATGCCCCCCGGACGGGTGCCGGGCGCGACCTGCTTCTGGGGCTGATCGGGGATGCGATCGGTCGCTCGCAGTCGCCCCGGCTGCATGTCGCCGCCGGTCGCCAGGCAGGGCTGACCGTGCGCTACGAAAGGCTGATCCCGGCACTCATGGGGCAAGAGTTTGAGACCGTGTTCGCCAACGTGCGAACGGGGGGCTACCGGGGCGTGAACATCACCTATCCCTACAAAGAGCGTGTCACCTCCATGGTCCGGCTTGCCGACCCGGTGCTGCAGGCGATCGGGGCGGTCAACACGGTGACCTTCGAGGCCGACGGGCCACTTGGGCACAACACCGATTACACGGGGTTCAAATCCGCCTTTCGGGGCACGTTCGGTCAGGCGCGCCCCGGGGTGGTGCTGCTCGTGGGGACCGGCGGTGTCGGGCGGGCCATTGCCTTCGGTCTGGCCGATCTCGGCGCGGAGGCGCTCATCCTGCTGGATAACGACACCACGAAATCGCACGCGCTTGCCCGAGATCTGCAGCGCGCCTTTCCGGCGCTCGGAGTGGCGACCGACTGCGCCGCGGACCAACCACTGAACGGCGTGGTTAATGCGACCCCGGTCGGCATGGACGGCAAGCCTGGCAACCCGATCCCCGACTGGACGCTCCGCACCGCGACCTGGGCATTCGACGCGGTCTACACCCCCAGGGACACGGAATTCCTGACCACGGCGGCGGAGCGGGGCCTCGAGGTCCTATCAGGGTGGGAGCTCTTCTTTCACCAGGGCCTCGACGCCTGGACCATCTTCTCGGGCCAGCGCGCGGATTTGGCAGACCTCAGGGTCGAGTTGACCGGTGCCGGAGAGTCGTCATGAAATTCGGCATCGCCACCGTTTCGATTTCCGGCAACCTGGAGGAAAAGATCGAGGCCATCGCAGCCGCGGGGTTCGACGGGATCGAGATCTTCGAGCAGGATTTCATCGCCGACGCCCGCCCTCCAGGCGAAGTCGGCGCGAGGATCCGCGATTCCGGCCTCGAGGTGATGCTGTTTCAACCCTTCCGCGATTTCGAGGGGCTTCCGGGCACCTTGCGCCAAAAGGCTTTCGACCGGGCCGAACGCAAATTCGACCTGATGCAGGAGTTGGGCTGCGACCTCGTGCTGGTCTGCTCCTCGGTCCATCCCGAGGCGCTTGGCGGCATCGATCGCGCCGCGCAGGATTTCGCAGAACTCGGCGAGAGGGCCGCCAAGCGAGGCCTGCGCGTGGGCTACGAGGCGCTGGCCTGGGGACGGCATGTGAACGACCACCGTGACGCCTGGGAGGTGGTGCGTCGGGCCGATCATCCCTCTGTCGGCCTTGTCCTCGACAGCTTCCACACGCTCGCGCGCAGGATCGACCCCGACACGATCCGTCGCATTCCGGCAGACCGAATTTTCTTCGTCCAACTCGCCGATGCACCAGCCATCGAGATGGACCTTCTCCACTGGTCGCGCCACTTCCGCAACATGCCAGGCGAGGGCGATCTCGACGTGACCGGCTTCATGCGGGCGGTTGTAGCGACGGGCTATGCCGGCCCCATCAGTCTCGAGATCTTCAACGACCAGTTTCGCGGCGGACCGAGCCGCACCATCGCGCGGGACGGCTATCGCTCGCTCGTTGCGATGATGGACGACGTCTGCCGCGCCGAAGCCGAGACGCGCGTCGATCTGCCCACCTTTCCGGCCCGAACCGCGGTGGAGGGCACGGCCTTCCTTGAGTTTGCCGTGCAAGGCGAGGATAAGACCGCGCTCGAAGGTCTGCTCGCTACCCTTGGGTTCCGCCGCACCGCGAGCCACATCTCGAAGTCCCTTACGCTCTGGACGCAGGGCGAGATCCGCATCGTCGTCAATGCCGAGACGACAGGCCACGCTCATAGTGCTTGGGTTTCGCGCGGCACCACCGTCTGCGACCTCGGTCTCGACGTGTCCTCCGCGGCCGACACGCTGGCACGCGCTCAGGCGCTCGGTACCGAAACTTTCCGCCAGCCGCTTGGCCCTGGCCAACTCGACATCCCGGCCATACGCGGCCTCGGTGGCAGCGTGCTGCACTTCCTCGACGACGGTTCGGGTCTCGGCGATGTCTGGTCGGTGGAGTTCGACGTGAGTCCCGACAGCGCGGGGGACGACGCGGGCCTCCTGAGCGTCGACCATGTCGCGCAGACGATGAGCTACGATGAGATGCTGAGCTGGTCGCTCTTCTACACCACCCTGTTCGACATGCGTAAAACACCCATGGTTGACGTGGTCGACCCTGACGGGTTGGTGCGCAGCCAGGCCCTGTCGACGCCCGACGGTCGCGTCCGCATCACGCTGAACGGCGCCGAGACCCACCGGACCCTGGCTGGCAGTTTCCTTGCCGAAAGTTTTGGTGCATCGGTGCAGCATGTGGCGCTGGCCACCGATGCCATCTTCGAAACTGCCAGAGCGCTCACGACCCACGGCTTCCTGGCGCTGCCCATCCCAAGCAATTATTACGAGGACCTCGCGGCCCGCTTCGATCTCGAGCCGACGCTGCTGGAGCGGATGTCCGCATGCAACATCCTTTACGACAATGACGGCAGAGGAGAGTTCTTCCAACTCTACTCACGGCCATTCGCGGGCGGCATGTTCTTCGAGATTGTCCAGCGTCGCGGCGACTACTCAGGCTTCGGAGCGCCCAACGCGCCGTTCCGCATCGCTGCACAGAAGCGGTTGATGCGGCCGAAAGGCATGCCGCGCGCATAGGGCTGCGCACCTAGAGCGCGAACTCCTGCAATGATGTGACTGCAATTCGGCCTTGAATGCCAGCTCCTGTACTGGCGAGACAGGTGTGGAGACTGGGATCATGCGATCGAAGCATTCGGGTACCACGCTATCGTGGGTTTGGAATTACTTGAGTGCCTCTTGTGGGCCGCGACCTGGCAAGCTTCGCTCCTACAGCGAACGGCGGCTCATGGCCGCTTGTGTCGGCTTACCGAAACAAGTTGAAAGTCCGGCATATCCCGCAACCTGCTCATTCGCGTCGGCCACAGAGTGCGGCCACCATGGCGAACATTCGATCTCACTTCCATCTCGCCGACAGCGACTCCAGTCGAAGTGTTCAGGTCGCGCCTCAAGAAAATTATTTCATTACGAAGACTTGCGAAGAATTCACCAAATCAGCGCAGTCATGAGGTCCGGAGAATATCGACGCTGAGAGACCGCCTTCTGACCCTTTGGACCAGAGGCCAGTGCTTAGCCACTCTCTCATAACCCTCGAAAACAACGGAAAAATCCGGCCGCAGCTGGATCGGGAGAACGCTTTCGCGGGGGAAAGTGGCGGAGACGAAGGGATTCGAACCCTCGAGACGGTTTCCCGCCTACTCCCTTAGCAGGGGAGCGCCTTCGACCACTCGGCCACGTCTCCGCTGACCCGTCTAATCGTCCGAACCAGCGGGGACAAGCCCGAAACGCGCGGTCAGGCGTTGAAGAGGAAGTGCAACACGTCGCCGTCCTTGACCTCGTAGCCCTTGCCTTCGACCCGCATCTTGCCCGCGTCCTTGGCACCGGTCTCGCCACCAAGAGACACGTAGTCGTCGTAGCCGATCGTCTCGGCCCGGATGAAGCCGCGCTCGAAATCGCCGTGGATGACGCCGGCAGCCTGCGGGGCCAATGTGCCGCGGCGGATCGTCCAGGCGCGGGCCTCCTTCGGGCCGACGGTGAAATAGGTCTGCAGACCGAGCAGGTCGTAGCCCGCGCGGATCAGCCGGTCGAGCCCCGCTTCCTCCAGCCCCATCTCCTCGAGGAACATCGCCGCCTCCTCGGCGTCGAGTTGGGCGATCTCTTCCTCGATCTGGGCGGAGATGACGACATGCGCCGCCCCCTGCGCAGCGGCCATCTCGGCCACGCGGGCGGAATGGGCGTTGCCCTCGGCGGCCGAGCCCTCGTCGACGTTGCAGACGTAGAGGATCGGCTTCGTCGTCAGAAGCTGCAGCATCTTCCACGCCTTCGCATCCTCGTCGGAGACCTCGACGAGGCGGGCCGGCTTGCCCTCCTCCAGCATGGCCTGCGCCTCTTTCAGCAGACGCTCCTGCTGGACCGCTTCCTTGTCGCCGCCGCGCACCTTGCGCACGATATTTTGCAGCCGCTTCTCGATCGATTCGAGATCGGCGAGCATCAGCTCGGTCTCGATCACCTCGGCATCGGCGATGGGATCGACACGGCCGTCCACATGGGTCACGTCGCCATCCTCGAAACAGCGCAGGACATGGGCGATGGCGTCGGTCTCGCGGATATTGGCGAGAAACTGGTTGCCGAGGCCCTCGCCCTTGGACGCGCCCTTCACCAGGCCCGCGATGTCGACGAAGGTCATCCGCGCCGGGATCACCTGTTTCGACTTGGCGATGCCCGCAAGCTTGTCCAACCGGGCGTCCGGCACGGCCACGTCGCCCACGTTGGGCTCGATGGTGCAGAACGGAAAGTTCGCGGCCTGCGCCGCCGCCGTCCGCGTCAGCGCGTTGAACAGGGTGGACTTGCCGACATTCGGCAGCCCCACGATCCCGACCTTGAAGCCCATGGCCCACTCCGTCCGAAGGAAATTCGCCGTCTTCTAGGGCGGGACGCGGGCCGGGGCAACCACGCGCGCGGGACGCGCCCCATTGATTTCCGGCCTGTCATGCCGCAAACCCCGCCAGAGCAGTTCAGGACGGGGCCGACATGACACGGATCGACGACACCTTCGCGCGGCTGAAGGCCGAGGGGAAAAAGGCCTTCGTGGCCTATGTCATGGCGGGCGACCCGGATTACGAGACCTCGCTTGCCGTGGTGAAGGCGCTGCCGGGCGCGGGTGTCGACATCATCGAGCTGGGCATGCCCTTCACCGACCCGATGGCCGATGGCCCGACGATCCAGCTGGCCGGCCAGCGCGCGCTCGAGGGCGGGCAGACACTGGACCAGACGCTCCAGATCGCGCGCGAGCTGCGCAAGGACGATCAGACCACGCCCATCGTGATGATGGGCTACTACAACCCGATCTATTCGCGCGGCGTGGACACCTTCCTTGCGCAGGCGCTCGAGGCCGGGATCGACGGTCTGATCGTCGTGGACCTGCCCCCCGAGGAGGATGACGAGCTCTGCATCCCCGCGCAGAAGGCCGGGCTGAACTTCATCCGGCTGGCGACCCCCACCACCGATGACAAACGCCTGCCCAAGGTGCTGCAGAACACCAGCGGTTTCGTCTACTACGTCTCGATCACCGGCATCACCGGCGCGGCCGAGGCCGACGCGGCGCAGGTCGCCCCCGAGGTCGCGCGGATCAAGGCGCAGACCGATCTGCCTGTGATCGTGGGCTTCGGCATCAAGACCCCCGCCGCCGCCGAGAGCATCGCGGCCATCGCGGACGGGTGCGTCGTGGGCTCGGCCATCGTCTCCGAGATCGCGGCGGGCAAGACGGTCGATGACGTCGCCGCCTTCGTCAAGGGGCTGGCCGACGGGGCGCACCGCGCCTGAGCGGGGTGGTGGGGTCTAGCCGTCCTCGGTCAGGAACCGGCGATTGACCCAGCCCAGCTGCTGGCCCTCGTAGATCACCACGCACCAGGCGGAATAGCCGTTCAACCGCTGTTGTGCCGCCGCGCTCAGCGCGAAATACTGCTCGCGCGTGACGGTCGGCACGCAGGTGCCCAGCTGGATGCCACGGGCGTTGTGCGGCAGAGCCGAGATCACGAAATACTGCGTGCCCGGCCCGACGCGCACGTTCAGCACGTCCGAGGCAGACACCCCCGTGACGCGCCATGCGTCGGGGCCATCGGCGGTGGCATGGGCCGGGGGTGCAAAGGCCGCAGAGGCAAGGGCCGCCGCGGCAAGGGTGGACAGGGCAAACAGGCGCATCGCATCATCTCCCGTGCTCGAGCTGGACTGCCAGAAAGGATGCCCTCGCCTGTCCCGGTCCGGCAATGGCGGGTTTACCGCATGAACTTGCGCCGCGCCTCCTCGGCGATGGAGAGCTTCATCTGCGCCTCGGCGATCCCGCCCATGGCGGCGCGCCTGGCCTCCGCCCCCTCGGCCACAGCATAGGCTGCCTTGGCCGCGGCGAGCGCCTTGCGCAACTGCACCTCCTCGGGCAGCGCGCCGTGTTCGGCCATGATGCGGTAGCCCACCGCCTCGCCCGGATCGACGAAAGCCGCTTCGGGGTGGCGCGGCAAGGGCTTGCCCTCGCCCTCAAGGCCCGAGAGCTTCCCCTCGGCCCTTGCCTTCAGCATCCGCCGTTCGGCGAGGCGTTCGAACCAATGCGACATGGCCCGATCCTAGCACAGCCCCCGGCCCCGTGGCAGAGGGGGCATTCGGACATCTCGAGATGTCCGGCGCGAAAAACTGCAGTTTTTCGTCCCGCAAAACTGCAGTTTTGCGCCAGCCCCTAGCCGATCGCCGCCAGCCGCTCCAGTGCTGCGCGGATCTTGGCCTCTTCCTCTTCGCGGGCGGCAAGGTTCTCGCGGGTTTCCTCCACGACCTCCTCGGGCGCGCTTTCGACGAACTTGGGGTTCTTGAGCCGCCCGCGCAGCCCACCCAGCTCCTTGCCGAGCTTCTCCAGCACCTTCTCGAGCCGCGCCTTCTCTTCGGCCACGTCGATCAGCTCCGCGATGGGCAGGCCGAAGACCGCGCCTTCGACGGCGACGGTGACGGCGCCCTTGGGCATCTCGCCAACCGGCGTGACCTCGGACAGGCGCGCCAGCCGCTCGATCATCGCGGCGTTGCGGTCGAATGCCGCCTGCCCCTTTTCGTCCAGCTCCACCTGCAACAGCTGCACCTTGAGCCCCGCGGGCACATGCATCTGCTGGCGGACCGAGCGGACCTCTTCGATCAGGGCGATCACCCAGCCCATCTCGCGGTCGGCCTCGGCGTCGATCAGTTCCTCGCCGTAGGTCGGCCAGTCGGCATGGACCAGCATGGTGTCGCGCGGCGCGATCTCGCCCCACAGCTCTTCGGTGATGAAGGGCATGGTGGGGTGCAACAGGACCAGGCACTGGTCGATGACCCAGGCCATCGTCGCGCGGGTTTCCGCGATCACCGCCTCGTCGCCCGAGGCGAAGAGCGGCTTGGCGAATTCCAGGTACCAGTCGCAGACCTTGCCCCAGACAAAGGCATAAAGCCCGTTCGCCGCGTCGTTGAAGCGGTAACCGGTCAGTGCCTCGTCATGCGCCATCCGGGCGCGGGCGGTCTCGCCCACGATCCACTTGTTCACGGTTTGCGTGACCGAGGCGGGATCGAACCCCGCGACCGGCTTGCAGTCGTTCATCTCGGCAAAGCGCGCGGCGTTCCACAGTTTCGTGCCGAAGTTGCGATAGCCCGCGATGCGGTCCTTGCTGAGCTTCAGGTCACGGCCCATGGCGGCCATCGAGGTCAGCGTGAAGCGCAGCGCATCCGCGCCGAATTCCTCGATCAGCTCCAACGGGTCGAGCACGTTGCCGATGGACTTCGACATCTTGCGCCCCTTCTCGTCGCGGACGAGGGCGTGGACATAGACATCGCGGAAGGGCACGTCGCCCACGACGGCGAGCTGCATCATCATCATCCGGGCGACCCAGAAGAAGATGATGTCGAAGCCCGAGACGAGGGTCGAGGTCGGGAAATACCGCTTCAGCTCCGGCGTGTCCTCGGGCCAGCCCAGCGTCCCGATGGGCCAGAGGCCCGAGGAGAACCAGGTGTCGAGCACGTCCGCATCGCGCCAGACCGGGTAGATCAGCTTGGTCGGATCACCGCTTATCTCGTAGGCGGCAAGGCTCTCGGCCAGCGCATGCGCGGCCGCCTCGCGGTCGGCGACCTCGGTGACGGTGGCGTGGTTCAGCGGCGTCGGCAGCTTGGCCAGCACATCGGCGAACTGCCCCGCGACGCCGGCGAAATCCGCGGCGCAATGGTGGCGCTCGTCGCCCTTGAGCAGGGTCTGCGCGTTCAGCAGGCGCCCCATCTCGACCATGTCGAGCGCGCCGTCGCCCTCGTCATCCTTGAACCCATGCGCGCCCAGGTCGAACCCGTACCACACCGGGATCTGGTGCCCCCACCACAGCTGGCGCGAGATGGTCCAGGGCTCGATGTTCTCGAGCCAGTGGAAATACACCTTGCGGTGTTGTTCCGGCATGATCCTTGTGCGCCCGTCGCGCACGGCATCGAGCGCCGGGCCGACGATTTTCGCGGTGTCGACGAACCACTGGTCGGTCAGCATCGGTTCGATCACGACCTTGGAGCGGTCGCCATAGGGCTGGGTGATCGTCTTGGCCTCGACGAGGGGAACCAGCGCATCCGCGCCCTCTTCCCCCGCCTTGACGGCGGGTTTGCCCAGCCGCGGATCATCCGCGCGGGTCATCACGGCCAGCCCCTCGGCGGTGATCTCCTCGACCACGCGCTTGCGCGCCTCGAACCGGTCGAGCCCGCGCAAATGGTCGGGGACGAGGTTCAGCGCATCGGCCTCGGTCTCGGTCAGGGTGCGTTCGCCGTTGGCGACCGCCTGCGCCACCGCCGCGGCCTCGGCATAGGGCACGCCGTCGTCGCGCAGATGCGCGCGGGTGTCCATCAGGCGGTAGCAGGGGATGCCGCCGCGCTTGGCGACACCGTAGTCGTTGAAGTCATGCGCCCCGGTGATCTTGACCGCGCCCGAGCCGAACTCGGGGTCGGGGTAGTCGTCGGTGATGATCGGGATGAGCCGCCGGTGCTCCTTGGGCCCCACCGGGATCTCGCAGAGCAGGCCGACAATGGGCGCATACCGCTCGTCCGAGGGATGCACCGCGACCGCGCCGTCGCCCAGCATCGTCTCGGGCCGCGTGGTGGCGATCGAGATGTAATCGCGCGTCTCGCGCAGGGTCACATTCCCGTCTTCATCCTTCTCAACATACTCATAGGTCCGGCCACCGGCGAGCGGATACTTGAAGTGCCACATGTGACCCGCGGTGTCGATGTTCTCGACCTCGAGATCGCTGATCGCGGTCTCGAAATGCGGGTCCCAGTTCACCAGCCGCTTGCCGCGGTAGATGTAGCCCTTTTCGTACATGTCCACGAAGACCTTGATCACGGCATCGTGGAAGTTGCCCTCTTCGCCCGCGGGCGCGCCCTCGGCGCCCGACATGGTGAAGGCCTCGCGCGACCAGTCGCAGGACGCGCCGAGGCGCTTCAGCTGCTGGCGGATGGTGCCGCCCGATGTCTGCTTCCACGCCCAGACGTGGGACAGGAATTCCTCCCGCGTCATGTCGCGGCGCGACTTGCCCTCCTTGGCCAGTTCCCGCTCGACGACCATCTGCGTGGCGATCCCCGCGTGGTCGGTGCCCGGCTGCCACAGCGTGTCGAAGCCGCGCATCCGGTGCCAGCGGACCAACACGTCCTGCAGGGTGTTGTTGAAGGCATGTCCGACATGCAGGACCCCGGTCACGTTCGGCGGCGGGATCATGATGGCATAGGGCTCGGCCCCCGGCGCGGCGTTCGCGCCCGCCTTGAAGCAGCCTTTCGCTTCCCAGTCGGCATAGATGCGCGCCTCGGCGGCGGCGGCGTCAAAGCTCTTGTCCATGGGTCTGCGCCTCTCGTCTCAGGGTCCGGGTGTCAGTTACCCAATGCGCCGCCCAAGGGAAAGGGGGGCGGGCGAAAGCCTTGCAAGGCTTTCGCGGAGGTCCTTGCAAGGACCTCCGGGCCGCGACGCGGCCCCATGAGAGCCTTGCAAGGCTCTCAACCGGATTTTGCAAAATCCGGCAGCGCCAGCACCGCGCGTGCCGTGGCCTCGATGGAGGCCACGTCCAGCGCGCCCGCCTCGAGGCGGGCGACGACGGGGCTGTCATCCTCGCGCCGCAACCGGCCATAGGCCGGGTCGTAATGCGCCTCGATCAGGCCGCGCGCCAGCGCCTCGGTCTCGCCCGCCTCCAGCAGGCCGAGCCAGCCGTCCACCGTGGCGTGTCCCGCCAGCGCGCGCAGCCCGTTCAGGCGGCGCGTCAGCCCGCCCCGATCCGCGACAAGCCCGGCATACTGCCGCGCAAGATACCGCGCGCGCGCCTCCGGCGCGGCCTCCAGCACGATCCGGGGTGCCATGCGCATCGCCACCCAGAGCGCGGGCGGCAGGCGCAGCGCGCCGATGCGCGCCGATTCCGCCTCGACCAGCAGGGGGCGCGCGGGGTCCAGCCCCTCCAGCGCCTCCACCAGCGCGCTCTCGAAGCCTTTCTGCGCGGGCTGCGCCCCGTCGATGTCGCCAAGGATCGAGCCACGATGCCGCGCCAGCCCCTCGAGGTCCAGCACCTGGCCGCCCAGCGCCCCCACGCGCTTCAGGACATCCGTTTTCGCCGTCCCGGTGAACCCGTCGAGCCGGATCACGCGAAACGGCAGCTCCACATCGTAAAGCCGCGCCACGACATGCCGCCGCCAGGTCCGGTAGCCGCCGTCCAGCACCTCGGCCCGCCAGCCGATCTGTTGCAGGATCGAGGTGAAACTCCCCGACCGTTGCCCGCCGCGCCAGCAATAGACCAGAGGCCTCCAGCCGCCGCCCTCGCCCATCAGCCGCTCCTCGATATGCCGCGCCGCGTTGCGCGCGACCAGCGCCGCGCCGATCTTGCGCGCCTTGAACGGGCTTTCCTGCACGTAGATCGTGCCGACCTCGGCGCGCTCGGCATCCGACAGGACGGGCATGGAGACCGCGCCGGGCAGGTGATCCTCGGCGAACTCCGACGGGCTGCGCACGTCGAGGATCGCGTCGAAGCCTGCGGCGCGGAGGGTGGACAGATCGGTGAAACGGTGGCCCATTCCGTCCGCTTAGGCGAGTTCATCCGGCGCGTCAAAGCCCGGCGAAACCCCGCCGACCGCAAGACCGCGCCGTCGCCGCGACGGAAACCGGCGCTAGCTGCGTGGACCACGAGGGCATACTCACGAGGAAACCGCGCTCATGTCGTCCAATCACACATCCCGCCGCGGCTTCGTCGCCGGAACGCTCGGCGCGCTGGGGCTGTCGACGCTGGGCAAGGCGGCCATCGCTGCCGAGCCCACGCCGCCCGCCATGGAGGGGCCGTTCTACCCCACGCCCGCGATGCGGCGGGCCGATGTCGACAACGACCTCGTCCGCATCGTCGGCATGGTCGAAGAGGCGGGCGGCGAGGTCTTCACGCTGCGCGGCCGCGTGCTGGACCGCGACGGCGCGCCCTTGGCCGGTCGCCGGATCGAGATCTGGCAATGCGACATGAACGGGAAATACATGCACCCCGGCGACCGTCAGGCCATCGCCTTCGACAGCGGCTTCCAGGGGTTCGGCCATGACATCACCGGCCCGGACGGCAGCTACAGCTTCCGCACCATCAAGCCCGTGACCTACCCCGGCCGCACGCCGCATATCCACGTCAAGCTGTTCGAGGAAGAGCGCGAGGTGCTGACCTCGCAATTCTACATCACGGGCCACCCGGCCAATGCCCGCGACCGCCTCTACAATCGCATGTCCGAGGCCGAGGCGCGGGCCGTGTCGATGGTTTTCGCGCAGACCGACACCGGCGAAGAAGCGGTGGTCGATGTCGTGATCTAGACAGCCCCCCGGCGCGCCCCCATGCGGCGCGCCGGGGCGCTTGCCTCACAATTCGCCGTTCATCGCGCGGAAGCGCTGAATCAGGCTCGAGGTGTCCCAACGCCCGCCACCCAGCTGCTGCACCTCGGCATAGAACTGGTCGACGATGGCGGTGACCGGCAGCGACACGCCCAGCTCCTTGGCCTGCCCGATGGCGATGCCGAGATCCTTGCGCATCCAGTCGACGGCAAAGCCGTGGTTGAACTCGTTGTCCACCATCGTGCCCGCGCGGTTCTGCAACTGCCACGACCCGCCCGCGCCCTGGCTGACCAGCCCGGCCACCGCCTTGGGGTCGAGCCCGGCCTTCATGGCGAAATACAGCCCCTCGGACATCGCCTGCACCAGCCCCGCGATGCAGATCTGGTTGACCATCTTGGTCAACTGGCCCGCGCCCACCTCGCCGAAGCGGAGCGTCGCCTTGGCATAGGCATCCATCACCGGCTGGGCCGCATCGAAATGCGCCTCCTCCCCGCCGCACATGATCGCCAGCTGGCCGTTCTCGGCCCCCGCCTGCCCGCCCGAGACGGGCGCGTCGACATAGCCCACGCCCTTGGCCGCGGCCTCGGCCGCCAGTTCCCGCGTGACGGTCGCCGACACCGTGGTGTGATCGACGAAGATCGCGCCCGCGCCCATGCCGGCCAGCGCCCCGTCCTCGCCCAGCACGACCGAGCGCAGATCGTCGTCATTGCCGACGCAGGCCATGACGAAATCGCAGCCCTCCGCCGCCTCGCGCGGGGTGGCGGCCCAGGCCCCGCCGTTCTTCTCGGCCCAGGCCTCGGCCTTGGCCGTGGTGCGGTTGTAGACCGTCACCTCGTGGCCCGCGTTCTTCAGATGCGCCGCCATCGGCGCGCCCATCACGCCCAGCCCCAGAAATGCAAGTTTCGCCATCATCCACCCCTTTGTTGTCATGTCCCGTGGTCGCGCGAGACCCTAGCAGCCGCAAGGCGACTGTCCAGCGGCAGAGGGCGCGTGGACGCATCGTTGCATCTGCATTAACCTGCCCGCCGAGCAGAGGGAGGAATCGAATGGCCAAGGCCTTCGCATCGGCAGGCGACCTGACCGAAAAGGAAATCAGCTTCACGCAAATCGGCGAAGGGCTCTATGCCTTCACCGCCCAGGGCGACCCGAATTCCGGCGTCATCATCGGCGACGAGAGCGTCATGATCGTCGAGGCGCAGGCGACCCCGCGCCTTGCGCGCAAGGTGATCGACTGCGTGCGGTCCGTCACCGACAAGCCGATCTCGCATCTCGTCCTCACCCATTACCACGCCGTCCGCGTGCTCGGCGCCTCGGCCTATGGCGCGGGGCAAGTCATCATGTCGGACACCGCGCGATCCATGGTGGTCGAGCGCGGGCAGGAGGATTGGGACAGCGAGTTCGCCCGCTTCCCGCGGCTCTTCGAAGGGCACGAGGAAATTCCCGGCCTGACATGGCCCACCACGACCTTCTCCGAAAGCATGACGGTGTATCTGGGCAATCGCCGCGTCGACATCTTCGTGCCGGGCCGCGCGCATACGGCGGGGGATGCCGCGATCTGGGTGCCGGATGAAGAGGTGATGTTCACCGGTGACATCGTCGAATACCACTCGGCCTGCTATTGCGGCGACGGGCATTTCGCCGATTGGGGCGACACGCTCGACGTGATCGCGGGCTTCCAGCCGCGCGCCATCGCGCCGGGGCGCGGCGACGCGCTGATCGGCGGGGACGTGGAGCTGGCCATCGAAAGCACGCGCGATTTCGTGCAATCGACCTACGAGCCCGTCGCCCGCGTCGCGGCCCGCGGCGGCTCGCTCAAGGAGGCCATGGCCGCCGCCCGCGCGGTCTGCGACCCCAAGTTCAGCGATTTCGCCATCTACGAGCATTGCCTGCCCTTCAACATCGCCCGCGCCTATGACGAGGCCCGCGGCCTCGACCATCCGCGCATCTGGACCGCCGAACGCGATGCCGAGATGTGGGCCGCGCTGCAGGAGTGACGGCGATGACCTACCAGGACCGCTACCCCCTCGCCTTCCGCCTCTACCCCTACGCGCGATCCGCCGACCAGGGCGCGGAGCAACCCGCCCATCATCCTGTCACCATCGTCGGCGGCGGGCCGGTGGGCATGGCGACGGGCCTCGACCTTGCGCTCCGCGGGGTGCCGGTGCTGGTGCTGGACGATCACGAGGGGGTCGGCCAGGGCAGCCGCGCGATCTGTTTCGCCAAGCGCACGCTCGAGATCGCGCACAGGCTGGGATGCGGGCCGCAGATGCTGGACAAGGGCGTGGTCTGGAACCGCGGCCGCGTCTTCCACGACCGGGACGAGGTGTTCAGCTTCGATCTTCTACCAGAAGACGGCCACCGCTACCCGGCCTTCATCAACCTGCAACAGAACCTGTTCGAACGCTTCCTTGTCGAGGCCGTCAACGACGCCAGGGCCAAGGGCGCGCCCATCGAGATCCGCGGCCGCAACCGCCTGACGGCGATGGAGGCAGGGGCGGACACCGTGACCCTCCACCTCGACACGCCGGACGGGCCCTACACGATCACGACCGACTGGCTGATCGCCTGCGACGGGGCGAAATCGCCGATCCGCGAGATGATGGGCCTGGGCTTCGAGGGGCGCGTCTTCGAGGACAATTTCCTGATCGCCGACGTGAAGATGACCGCCGATTTCCCGACCGAACGCTGGTTCTGGTTCGAGCCGTGGTTCAAGTCGGGAGCCTCGGCGCTGCTGCACAAGCAGCCCGACGACATCTGGCGCATCGACTTCCAGCTCGGCTGGGACATCGACCGCAAGGCCGAGCTGGAGCCCGCCCGCATCCGGCAGCGCGTTGACCAGATGCTCGGGCCGGATGTGGCGTATGAGCTGGAC
>JAOARA010000068.1 GCA_025211115.1 Roseicyclus sp.
ACGACGCGGACGGAATACACGCTCGTCCGGCTGGCCGAGAACGAGTATTACTGCGTCTCGGCAGGGGCCTGGACGGCCTTTGACGCCGATTACCTGATCAAGGCGGCCGAGGATTTCATGGCCGCGGGCGGCGGCTATGTCGACATCCACGATGTCACGACGCAATGGGGCGTCTTCGCCATCGCGGGGCCCAAGTCGCGCGACGTGCTGCGCGAGATCGTCAAGGATGCCGACCCCGACACGGTGCTGGGCAACAAGCGCTTCCCGTGGCTGTCGATGCGCAACATCGAGCTGGGCATGTGCCCGGTCCGCGCGATCCGCGTGGCCTACACCGGCGAGCTGGGCTGGGAGCTGCATCATCCGATCGAGATGCAGACCTACCTGTGGGATCAACTGCTGGCCGCGGGCGAAAAGCACGGGATGAAGCTGGTGGGCGCACGGGCGCAGAACTGGCTCAGGCAGGAGAAGAGCTATCGCGCCTTCGGCACCGAGCTGGGCCGGGATGCGACGCCGCTGGAGGCGGGGCTGGATCGCTTCGTCGATCTGGACAAGGACTTCACCGGCAAGCAGGCGATGCTCGAGACCGGCCTCCGCTCGAAATGCGTGACGCTGCTGATCGACGGGCCGGCGGATGCCGACCCCTGGGGGCGCGAGGCGCTCTATCTCGGCGAGGAGAAGGTCGGGCGGCTGACCTCTGGCGGCTACTCGGTCGCCTTCGGCAAGCAGATCGGCATGGGCTATGTGCGCCCGGATCTGGCCGAGGTGGGCACGAGGCTGAAAGTGCGGATGTTCCGCGAGCTTTTTGACGCGGAAGTCGTGGAAGACAGCCCCTACGACCCGACCAACGCCGTCATCCGCAAGGACGGGTGACCGCGCTTGCCGGATACGCGGGGCTGGCCGGGTTCCTCTGGCTGGCCCTGTTCCAGGCGCTGCTCGCGGCGGGCCTTCCGCTTGGGCACATGGCATGGGGCGGGGCGCATCGCCGCCTGCCGCCGGGCAAACGGTGGGCCAGCCTTGCGGTCGTTGCGCTCGCGCTGATCGGCGCGCTGGTCGTGGCCCAGGCCGCGGGCCTCGGCCCGGACCTGCTGCCGCGCGTGGTGATCCGGCCCGCGCTCGGGGCCTTCGCCGTGCTGTTCGCCCTCAGCCTGATCGGCAATGCCGCCAGCAAGAGCCGCGCCGAGGCGGCGCATGGGGTTCCCCTCGGCCTGGCCCTGGCGACGGGCACGCTGGCCTTGCGCGCCTGACGCGGCCGCGCGGCATCGCCGCTCTTGGCGTGACGCGGCCGCCCTTACCCCATGCCCGCGGCGCGGCGCAGCGCCACCTTGGCGGGATGATCCGAGGTGGCGAGATCGGCAAGCACCTCGTCCCGCGCGTAGCGGTAGCTCATCTCGAAGAACAGCTTGTGCTTGGTCCAGTCGAGGAAGGCGACCGAGTTCAGCTCGGGCGGGCGCACGTGCAGGTCGTCCTCGTTCATGCCGCGATCCGTGGCCCCCTGCCCCACCAGCAGGCTGCGCATCACGGTCGAGACGATGCCCGGTGCCCGCGGCGGGCGCTTGCCGAAGGGCAACACCGTCCTGGTCAGCAGCTCCGCCCGCCCCGGCAGGTTGGAGTAATCGACATAGAGCGGCTTGGCCGTGTCCTTCTGCAGGTCCACCACCACGTTCGGGCCGGCCTTCAGCCCGTGCATGTCGCGGAAGGGCATGTTGTCGACGCAGCCGCCATCCACCAGCATCCGCCCCTCGGGGGTGAAGAAGGGCGGCAGGATGCCGGGGATCGCCGAGGAGGCCCGCACCGCCTCCCACAGGGGGCCGCGCCGGATCACATGCCGCGAGACCCCGGCCAGGTCGGCGGCCACCGCGAAATAGGGCAGCCACAGGTCCTCGATGGGGACCGAGGTGTAATGCTCCTGCATCGAGGCGTCGAAGACCTTGTGATCGAGCAGCGCGTATTTCGGCAGGGTCAGCCGCCGCATCGCCCCGGACTTGACGAAGATCTGTTCCACCCGCGGGCCGATCTCGTCGGCCTCGAGCCCCAGCGCGATGGCCCCGCTCATCGCCGCACCGACCGAGGTGCCGCCCACGATGTCGATGGGCAGGCCCGCCTCGTGCATCGCGCGCCACATGCCCACATGGGCGACGCCACGCGCGCCCCCGCCCGACATGACGATGCCGATGGCCCGCCCCGACAGGAAGCGGCCCAGCCGCGCGATGTCGGCGCCATCGGGGGTCATGGCGAGATGGTGGTGCAGGAACACCGGGCGCGTGTCGAGCCAGCGCGCCGTGCCCGTGACCTGCTTCATGCGGTGCGGATGCACCAGCACCAGCCGCCGCTGCGCCTCGGGCAGGAGGTCGAGCGCCATGCGCTCCAGCGTCGAGGGCTCGGCGAAGCCATGGGCCTGCGCGACGATCACGGCCTCGTCGGCCTGTCGCAAGGCGGCCACGGACCAGGGGCCGTCATCGTGGTTGGCCACGAACAGGACGATATCGGCCTCGCGTTCGCGGTGGTTGAGCCAGCTCACCGCCTCGGGGGTGGCCGGGTCGGCCCCCGCGCCCAGCGCCGCGCGAAAGGCGGCCTCGTCCACGACGGCGACACGGTGATGCGCGGCGATGGCGGCGGCCAGCTCGGGGACGAAGCTGTGCGGCAGGGGCGCACCCGCGGCGGGCAGGATGCAGAAGGTCCGCGCAGGCGGCCGGCCGGGGTCCGGCTGCACCCGCGCCGAGGTCCGCGCCAGTCGCTCGGCCAGCTCGGTCGAGATCGAGCGCGCAAGGTCCGGCGTGTCCGCGCAGAGCGCGTCGTAATCCTCGCGCCCGATCCGCAGCACAACGCTGTCGCGCGCCGCGATCACATCCGCGGTGCGCGGCTTGCCGGTGAAAAAGGAAATCTCGCCCAGCACCGACCCCGCGCCGATCTCGGCCAGTTCGACCCCGCCGCGCTGCACCGTGAAGCGCCCGGTCTCGACCAGGTAGAGCGCATCCGCCGCGCTTCCCTCGGCCATCAGAACCTCGCCGCGCCGCACCGAGACTTGCGGCAGCCGCGCCAAGGCCGGGCCCTGCAATACGGAAAACAGCCCCTGCGGGGCGAACTCGTCAAGACGTGCCATGGCTCTCCTCCCAAAGCTCCGGCCAGCCCCGGACCCGCCGGGGAGCATAGGGGCGCGCGTTCGACAAGGCGACCATCTTTCGACGGTTACGCCACGTCGGACCGCTCGAACACCAGGAGGAGGTTGTTCGCCGGCATCGCCACCGTCTCGACATGGGCAAGCCCGGCCTCGACGAGGCAGGCACAGGTGTCGATCACGTCCTTGTAGCCGATGGCGGGGTCTTGCGCCTTGAGGCTCGCGTGAAAGGCGGCGTCGCCCTCGCTCGTGGCCTCGCCATCCCGCAGGAAGGGCCCGTATAGCGCGAAGACACCGCCGGGCGAGAGCACCGCGGCGATCTCGGTCAGGACGGTTTCGGCCTCGGCCCCCGAGATCAGGTGCAGCAGGTTCACCACCACGACCAGGTCGGCGGTCAGCGGCTCCTCCTCCGCCCAGCCGACGCGCGCCGCGTCCAGGTCGAGCGGCGGCCGGATGTTGTCCAGCCCGCTCTGCCCGGTCCAGGCCGCGATCGAGGCGCGGCGCAGCGGGTCGGGGTCGGTCGGTTGCCAGGTCAGCCCCGGCATGACCTCGGCGAAGCGGATCACATGCTCGCCCGTGCCCGAGGCGATCTCGAGCGCGCGCCCCCGCGCAGGCGCGACCCGCAGCAGTTCGGCCGCGATCAGGTCGCGGTTGCGCAGCGCCGAGGGCGCCGACATGCGCGCATCCCCAAGAACCGCCGTGCCCGGCGTATCCGGCAACTCGAGGCGGCGCGTCATTGGTCCATCATCACCTGCATGGCGCCGCTTTCGGCCATGCGCGCCATGATGATCTCCATCACGCCGCAATCCTGCATCAGCGCCTGCGCCTGCACCTCGGACATGCCCTCGGGCAGTTGCACCCCGTCACCGAAGGCACCGCTCATCAGGGACTCCGCCGTGGCGGTCTCCATCATCGCTTCCATCTCGTCGAGCATCGTGTCGACGGCGGCCTCGCCGCTGGCCTCCACGTAGCCCTGCAGCACGCAGCCATAGGCCGCGCGCATCGGATCGTCCCAGGCCGGATCGGGCATGTTCCCCTCGAGCGCCGGAAGCTGGGCGATCATCGCTTCGTTCATCAGGGCGCTGGCCCGCTCCGACAGCACCTCCATCCGCTCGAGCTGCGACTGCGCGGCCGCCGTCACGGGCAGCGAAGCCGCCGCCATCGCAAGGGTCACGGTCGCGGTCAGGGCGCGTGGGCTGAAGATCATGGGCATATCCAATAACAACCTTTCGAAAACGATGCTTGTGCAAGCCAACCTTAAATCATCTGCAACGAGTTGAAAGAGCCGCGCCCTCGGGGCCGCCCCTTCCGCGCCGCTCCCCTGCCGATCACCCGGCCCGGAACCGCGCGGGCGAAAGCGCCGCGACCAGCTCCGCCTCGAGCTGCGGCGCGCGCGCCGCCACCAGATCGGCCACCAGCCGCGACGCCGCCGGCGCGGTCTGGAACCCGTAGCCGCCCTGCCCCGCGACCCAGACGAAACCGGGGTCCAGCGGGTCGGGGCCCAGCACCAGCGCACGATCCGGCGCAAAGCTGCGCAGACCGGCCCAGCTGGCGGTCAGCCGCGTGACCTCCTCGGTGGCGAACTGCTGGTAGCGCGCGATGCCCTCGGCCAGCACCAAGTCCTCGGGCCAGGCGTCATGCGGCTCGGCGACCGGGTCTTCCTCGGCGGGCGAGACGATCAGCGCGCCCGCATCGGGCTTGGCATACCAGCTTTCGCCAGCGCCCAGCAGCATCGGCCAGCCCGAGACGTCATGCCCCCCCGGCGCGGGGATGCGCGCGACCGAGCGGCGCAAGGGCGTGATCCCGATGGGGTCGATCCCCGCCAGTCCGGCGATCCGGTCGGCCCAGGCCCCGGCGGCGTTCACCAGCACGCGCGCGGCATGGGTCTCGCCGCCCGCCGTCACCTCCCAGCCCGTCGCGGTCCGCGTGATCGCCGTCACCGCCGCGCCGGTGTTGACCGCGCCGCCCGCGCCCCGGATCGTGCGGGCGAAATGCTGCACCAGCCGGTCGGTGTCGATGTCCCAGGCATCCTCATGCGCCGCGGCCCCCGCGATGGCGTCGGGGTTCAGCACCGGCACCATCGCCACCGCATCGGCCACGCTGATCCGCGGCAGGCCCATCGCGGCGATGTCGGCGGCGAAAAGCTCCTCCTCGCCATGGGTGGCCAGCACCATCAGCCCCCGCGGGCTGAGAACACCGCCGTCGAGGGTCTCGTGATCCGCGCGCGACGCAAGGTTGAGCGCCACGGTCGCGGGCTTGCCATACTGCGCCTCGTAGAGCGCCGCCGACCGCCCCGAGGCATGGTAGGCCAACGCCGGTTCCGCCTCGAGCAGCAGGACGCGGCCCAGCTCCGACAGCCGCGCCCCCGCGGACACGCCCGCGATGCCGCCGCCGATGATGAGAAAGTCATGGGTCATGACGCGATGGGTGGCATGGCGGAGGGGGTGGGGGCAAGAGGGCGAGGGGGGCAAGACGGCCCGAGAGACCCTGCAGACGGTTTGCCGTTACGGGTTGACCCCAGGCCCGACGGCCTGACACCCTGCGCCGTGTCAGGGGTATCTTGGTGGTCATGGCTCTATCGGTCCGTATATTGGCGCTTTGCGCCTTGCCCAGCCCACTGTTCGCCGAGGCGCTCTTCCCCAATTCCGTGGCGTCCAACGACCTCGAATTCATCCGCGCCGACGACCCCGGCGCCTGCTGGTCGCTGGCCGAACGCGGCGGCGGCCGGACCGAGATGTATGACCCCCGCCGCGACATTCTCTTCGTCGACGGCGCGCTCCATGTCGACGTGACCTACCCCGGCCAGGTGCTGCGCCTGAACATCCACCCCGAGGTGGGCGACCCGATGGGCCGCGCGGCCGAGGTCGCCGCCGCCGTCGCCCGCCTGCCCGTGCCGATGCGCAGCGCGCTGCGCCACGTCAACATCCTCGATGGCGACGGGGCCGCGTGGGAGGAAAGCCTCGGCGGGTTCTTCACCCTGTATGACGGGCTGATCGCCCGGCGGCTGGCCGGGCATGATCTGAACGAGACGGTGTTTCACGAGGCCGCCCATGTCGCCCTTGACCCCGTGATCGGCGGCGATCCCGACTGGGCGGCCAGCCAGCGCGCCGATGGCAGCTTCGTCACCGATTACGCCGCGGCCCATCCCGAGAAGGAGGACATCGCCGAAAGCGCCCTGTTCGCCTGGACGATGATCCACCACCCCGGCCGCCTCCCGCCCGAGATCGAGGCCGCCGTGCGCCGCATCATGCCCAACCGGCTGGACTATCTCGGCACCCTGATGGACGGCTTCCACCCGCCCTCCTGCTGACACCGGCTACCGGTCTGGCCCCTCACAACATGCTCGGCACCACCAGGTCCGGCGGCCGGTGCCCATCGGCGAAGGTCTTGATGTTGATCAACACCTTCTCGCCCATCTCGATCCGCCCCTCGCGCGTGGCCGATCCCATGTGCGGCAACAGCACCACGTTGGGCAGCTCCCGCAGCCGCGGGTTCACCTCGCGGCCGCGCTCGAACACGTCCAGCCCCGCCCCCGCGATCTCGCCCGCGCGCAGCATCCGCGTCAAAGCGTTCTCGTCGATCACCTCGCCGCGCGAGGTGTTCACGATCACAGCGCCCGGCTTCATCAGCTTCAGCCGCCGCGCGTTCATCAGGTGGAAGGTCGAGGGGGTGTGCGGGCAGTTCACGCTGATCACGTCCATCCGCGCGATCATCTGGTCGAGGCTTTCCCAATACGTCGCCTCCAGCGCCGCCTCGGTGTCGGCATGGAGCCGGCGGCGGTTGTGGTAATGCACCTGCATCCCGAAGGCCGCGGCGCGCCGCGCCACCGCCTGCCCGATCCGGCCCATCCCGAGGATGCCCAGCCGCTTGCCCGCGACGCGCCCGCCCATGAAGGCGGTGGGCGCCCAGCCGTCCCAGCGCCCCTCCTGCATCACCGCCATGCCCTCGGGCAGGCGGCGCAGGACGGCAAGGATCAGCGCCATCGCCATGTCGGCGGTGTCATCGGTCATCACGCCCGGCGTGTTCGACACCAGCACGCCGCGCTGCCGCGCGGTCGCCACGTCGATATGATCCACCCCCGCGCCGTAATTGGCGATCAGCTTCAGCCGCTCGCCCGCCTGCGCCAGCATCGCGCCGTCGATCCGGTCGGTGATGCAGGGCACGATCACGTCGGCCCGGCTCATCGCGCCGACCAGCTCGGCCTTGGTCATCGGGCGGTCCTCGTCGCGCAGCTCGACGTTGAACAATTCCGACATCCGCGTCTCGACCGCCTCGGGCAACCGTCGCGTGACGACAACACTCAACCGCTCAGATGGCATGGGCTGGTTCCCTTCTCTGGCCTTCCGTCCTCGGGTCTGACACTCTCGCATCAGGCACCGTGGTGCAAGCGGCCGGGCCGCCGCACCCGATGCCCCCGATGAACAGGCGATGACCCGGTGCAGCCAACGACGCCGGGCACGAGACGGCAGAGACGAGCGGGATGCAGATGACAGGTTTCCGGCGTGGCCCCACGGCCGCCCCTTGCACGGCGGCCCACACCCGCGTCGCCCTTCACGCGGCGGCCCTCACCCGCGCCGCCCTCGGCACGGCGGCCCTCAGCCGCGCCGCCCTCGGCGTGGCGGCCCTCACGCTGGCCGCAAGCACGGCCCTGGCCGAGGCCCCCGCCACCGCGCCGCAACCGCGCCCCGTGACGCAGGCGGCGGCCACCGCCACCACCACCGACGTGCCCCCCGCGCTGGCGCGGCTCACCGCGGCCCCTGCGGCCCCTGCACCCGAACCCGCGACCGCGGCCTCATCCCGCCCCCCGCGCGTGGGGCCGGTCACCGGCTTCCCGCTGCCGCGCTATGTCTCGATCAAGGCCTCCGAGGCGAACGCCCGCCGCGGCCCCTCGCGCAGCCACCGCATCGACTGGGTCTTCCAGCGCCGCAACATGCCGGTGATGATCGTCGCCGAACATGGCCATTGGCGCCGCGTCGTCGACCGTGACGGGGCCGGCGGCTGGGTCCATTACACGCTTCTGTCGGGCGTGCGCACCGCCATCGTCGAGGCCGACCGCGTGGCACTTTACGCCCGCCCCGACCGCAACGCCATGATCCGCGCCGAGGCCGAGCGCGGTGTCGTGGGCGAGCTGCGCGAATGCCGCCCGACCTGGTGCGAGATGGAGGTCGGCGGCTACCGCGGCTGGGTCGAGGCCCGCAGCCTCTGGGGCGTCGATCCGGGCGAAACCTTCGACTGACGCCGCCCGGCCGTCAGTCCTTGAGCAACAGCGCCAGCGCCGCGATGGTCAGCGCGATGCCCCCCAGCACCAGCACCGGCGGCAGCGGCTGGCCCAGCGCCAGCTCCCACCCCAGCACCCAGCTGGGCGTCAGGTAGGTATAGGCCATCACCTTGGAGGACGGCAGCCGCATCGTGGCGAACTGCACCAGGAAGACGGTCATCGAAGAGGCCGCCACCGCCGTGTAGACCATCGTCACCCAGACCAGCGGCCGCAGCCCGGCCCAGTCGGTCGCCACGATGTCGGACCAGCCGTAGACCCCGATGATCACCGTCGTCGTCGTCAGCGTCCAGAAGGTGAAGACAAGGATCGGCTCGCCCCGGTTCAGCACCCGGACAAGCGGCGTGTAGAAGGCATGGGCCATGCAGCCCCAGAAAAAGATCGCCTCGCCCCGCCCGATCTCGAAGGCGGCAAGCGCCGACAGGTCCGCGCGGAAGATCACCCAAAGCGCCCCCGCCGCCCCCAGCGCAAGCGCCAGCACGATCCGGCCACCCATCACCTGCCGCAAGAGGAGGTAGCCGAAGATCCCACTCATGATCGGCGTCAGGGTGAAGACCGCCGCGGCCGAGACCGGCGGCGCGGTCTTCAGCCCCTCGAACATCGTCACGAAATAGACCCCGAACAGCCCGCCCAACATCGCGTAGCGCCAGG
>JAOARA010000069.1 GCA_025211115.1 Roseicyclus sp.
ACACCCCCAGAGGACCGGGGTGGAGCGGGCAGGACGCCAAAGGCGGCCAACACGGCCCGGACTGACGCGGGGTTGCGCGCAGGAGACCGAACGGGATTAGGGGATTGTCAGTCGAAGGGATGGCCCAGGAGACAGAGAGATACGGGGAGCCCATGCCAGACCATGTCCCCTTGCCCATCGGGACTGCTTTACCCCAAGCCCAGCACGCCGCTAGCGGCCCAAGTGGCTATCACCGGCTCTCGCCCCCCTGCCCTTCCGTGCTGCGGAATGCAGGGCCTTGCCGCGACGGGCTATCGATACCGGAATATTCAGGACACGGACCGCACCAACGGCTGCTTTCGATCTCGACGTACTGTCGCTCAGCGAGCTGAAGAAAATGCAGAATGACGTCGCCAAAGCGATTGCCACATTCGAAGATCGGCACAAGGTGGAAGCCCGCGCCAACGTGGAAGCTTCCGCCCGAGACCTCGGCTACTCCCTAGCCTACGGCGACCCCGAACAGCGCACCGACTCCAGCGGTCGCCGCCATGGCGAGTGCACCCCAGAGCGTGACCCTTGCAGCACCTCGAATAACACCAGCACCGCCAGCAGAAGCGCCTAATCCACCAAGAACCGCGAGGCCGAGGATCGTCGACACGGCGACCAAGAAAACGATCCGTGCATCCGGGACGACCAGTACGACGATCAAGGGCAGCACCGCACCCACGGCGAAGGTCAGCGCCGACACCAAGGCGGCCTGGATCGGGCGGGCTGTCACGGTCTCGGAGATGCCAAGCTCGTCGCGGGCATGCGATCCGAGCGCGTCACGTTCGGTCAGTTGCACGGCCACCTTTTCGGCAAGGTCTCGGTCCAGCCCTCGCTCGACATAGATTTGGGTAAGTTCTTCGAGTTCGGCCTCGGGTGTTTCCGCCAGTTCGCGGGTCTCGCGCGCAAGGTCAGCGTTTTCCGCGTCAGTCTGAGAACTGACTGAGACGTACTCGCCTGCCGCCATGGACATCGCGCCGGCCACGAGGCCAGCCAGCCCCGCTATAAGGACCTCCGGCTTTCCCGATCCTGCTGCGGCGACGCCGACCACGAGGCTTGCCGTCGACACCAGCCCGTCGTTCGCGCCGAGAACGGCGGCCCGCAGCCAGCCGATGCGATGCACCATGTGGATTTCGGAATGCGAGAGGCGGCTCATGGCGTGGCTCCTTGCGCGATGTCATCCTGCCCGGAGGAGACAGCCTTTGGTTTCGGAATAGTGGGTTCATGGGGCGCGATGCGCAGCGCGCGGAGGGCGTTCAGGATCACTGCAACGTCGATGACCTCCTGCAGGAGCGCCCCCTGCACCGGAGTGAGATAGCCGAAAGCCGCCGCGATCATGCCCATGACCGAAAGGCCGATCCCGGCGACAACGCTTTCGACAGCGATGCGGCGCGCGCCGCGCGCGATCTCGATCCCTGGCCCGAGGCGGTCGATACGGTCGACAAGCAGCACGACATCCGCCGCCTCCGCCGAGGCCGCCGCGCCCCGTGCGCCCATGGCGACGCCCACGTCTGCCGCTGCGAGCGCGGGCGCGTCGTTGACCCCGTCGCCCACCATCATCACCGGGCCGTTCTTGCGCTCGGTGAGAACGAGCAACACTTTCTGGTCCGGTGTCAGCCCGGCCCGCAGACCGTCGAGCCCAAGCCCTTCGGTGACACGCTCGGCCACGTCAGCGCGGTCTCCGGTCGCGAGCAGGATACGCGCGATCCCCTCGCGCCGCAGCCCGTCCAGCATCTGGCCCGCGCCGTCGCGCAGGGGATCGGACATGACGAGATGCCCTACCATGTGCCCGTCGACCGCGACAGCAACGAGGACCGAACCAGCGGCGATGGCGGAATGATCGCCGGGCCGCCGTCCGACGCGGGATGCGACGAAGGCATCCCCGCCGACGATGATCTTCCGGCCTTCGACATAGCCGACGACGCCTTCGCCCGGAATCTCCGCCACGTCTGACGGAACGGGTAGAGAGAAGCCCCGCTCCTTTGCGGCGGCGACGATGGCCTGAGCCACGGGGTGCTTGGACGCCTGGTCAAGCGATGCCGCAAGGCGCAGGATGTCGTCCTCCGCCATGCCGTCGTGGCTGTCGATCGAGACGATCTGCGGCCGGCCGTCCGTCAGCGTGCCGGTCTTGTCGAGGATCAGCGTTCGGATGCGCGCCATCGTCTCCAGCGGTCCCGCGCCCTTGATCAGCAGCCCGAAATGCGCCGCGCGCGACAAGCCGGCGACCAGCGCAACCGGGACGGCAAGGATCAGCGGACAGGGAGTGGCCACGACGAGTACGGCGACGGCCCGGATCGGATCGCCGGTGAACCACCACGCCGCGAAGGCGATGCTGACCGTGACCGCCAGAAACCCCAGCGACCACCGGTCGGCCAGCCGGGACATCGGCGCCTTGGACGCCTGCGCCGCCTCGACCAACCGGACAATCCCGGCATAGGTGCTGTCCTTGGCTTCTCTCGTCGCCGTCAGATCGAACGCCTCGCCTGCGTTTGTGGAACCGCTCATGGCTTCGGCGCCGTGGGCGAGGCGCACCGGCAGGGACTCGCCGGTCAGCGCCGAGGTGTCGACGAAGGCCGTCTCTGAGCTCAAGGTGCCATCCACCGGCACCACGTCGCCCTGCCGGATCAGAAGGCGGTCGCCGGGCGCAATTTCGTTCAGCGGCACTTCCTCCAGCCCGCCATTCCGGTGTCTTGTCGCGGTCCGGGGCACACGGGACAGCAGGTCGTGCATTTCACGGCGGGCACGCCCTTCCGCGAAGGCTTCGAGGAAGGTGCCGCCGGAATACATTACGGCGACCACCGCCGCGGCGAGGGTCTCGCC
This sequence comes from Roseicyclus sp., assembly GCA_025211115.1. Taxonomy (GTDB): domain Bacteria; phylum Pseudomonadota; class Alphaproteobacteria; order Rhodobacterales; family Rhodobacteraceae; genus Roseicyclus. Next base: position 2,845 of record JAOARA010000069.1, read on the forward strand.
GAAGACGAGCGCCGCCGACATGGAGAGCGCGGCGACAATATCGAGGCCCACTTCGCCGGAACGCAGGCTGCGCAGGATCTCGACCACGAGCGCGGCGAGCGCGGGAACGACGCCCGCGATCCAGACCGCGTTCGCGACGTCGGGTTCGCCGGAAAAGTAGAAGGCAAGTCCCGCAATCAGGCCGGTCGCGGCAATGAGCAGGATAGCGGTCTTGAAGCGGTCGGTCCGTGTCGTTTCCATGCGGCTCATCTCCCCTCGGCTGAGGCGATTGCCGCTGGCTCTTCGGAAAATAGTCGTCCGACTCCCACGCCCCTTACGTTGACAACATCATCGCGCAAGAGGAACAGGGCGTCGAGGCCGCTTTGTTTTGCGAGCGTCGCGCCTTTGACCGGCCCAAGCACCATGAGGGCCGTCGCCCAGGCATCTGCCTCTGCACAGCTGCGGGCCACGACCGTGATGGAGGCCGGCGACGCGATCAGCGGCGCTCCCCGCCTCGGGTCCATCGTGTGCGACAGGCGGCGCCCCTGCACCTCGACCCAGTGACGGTAGTCGCCCGAGGTCGCGACGGCGGCATCCTGAAGCGCGAGGATCGAATGCGGCGTCCGGCGCTCGGCGTCCGGCGCCTCGACCGCGATGGTCCAGGCTTCACCGTCCGGCCTGAGGCCCATTGCACGCATCTCGCCATCGATCCCGACGAGTCCGTCGGATATGCCTTGATTGCGGAGGATTTCGGCCAGTCGATCCACGCCGTAGCCCTTGGCGATGCCATTCAGGTCCAGCGCGATGGGTGCGGCCTTGCGCACGTGTTCGCCGTTGATCTCGAGCACGTCATGCGCCGGGCGGCGCGAGGCGGCCATCGCGGTGCGGATGCCATCCGGCGCGGCGACCTCCGGTCCGAAGCCCCAGGCCATCACCGCGTCGCCCATGCCGATGTCGAAGGCTCCGCCAGAGGCGCGGCCAATTTCCAGGCCGAGGCGTAGCACCTCGAGCAATCGTGCAGGAACAGCGATCCATTCACCGATCGGTGCCGCGTTGAGCCGCATAAGGTCGCTGTCCGGCTTCCAGGTCGACATCTGTCCGTCCACCTCATCCACGGCCGCCTGCAATGCCGAGCGGACCGGCCCCGGGTCGAAACCGGGGTCCGCGAATAACAGCGCCGACCACCTCGTGCCCATCGTCGGCCCGTTCAGCGCGATGCGCGCCCGCTCAGTAGACATCTTCGACATACCGCCCCTCCGCCTTCAGGACTGCTGGTGTCAGCCCGGCCGGCGCGAGGATCTCGGCCAGCGCCTCGGCCACGCCGGCGGCCATGTCTCGTCCGCCGCAGACCATCACGCGCGCCCCATTGCGGATGAGCTCCGCGACCTGAGTGGCCTCGCTGCGCAGCGCGTCCTGGACGTAATGGGGACGCGCCCCGCGCGAGACGGCCGTGACCAGCCGGCTTACACGCCCTTCGTCCTGCCATCCGGGGAACTCCTCGCCGTAGAAGAAATCGCTGTCGGGATGGCGCATGCCGAAGAACAGGTGGATCGGCCTGCGGCGCGTATTGCCGCGCACAAAGCCCGCTAGCGGCCCGATGCCGGTCCCCGCGCCGATCAGGATCAGGGGCGCCCGGCTTCGGCCCGGACGGAAGCCGGGGTTGGGGCGCAGGAAGGCGCTCACCGTGTCGCCAGGTTCCAGCGCTGTGAGCTGACCCGAGCAGAGCCCGCCGGGATGCTTCTTGACCACGATCTCGATGAAGCCGTCGCGGCGCCCAGAGGCGAGCGAATAGAGCCGCGGGACGGTCCCGCCTTCGGGCAGAATGCCGATCAGGTCACCCGTCTGGAACCGTGCGAACCCGCCCCCGAGCAGCCGTTGCCCGAGCGAGACGCGGGGAAACGCGAAGCGGAGGATGGCGGTCGGGGCCTGCACCTCGGCGCCGTAGTCGCGGCGCGAGACGAGGGTCAGCGTGGTCGTTTGCGGCTGGACCGGCTGGTGCGTCAGTTCGAGTTCGATCCCGAGAGCGTCTCCGAGCGCCCCGCCCCAGCGCGCGAAATCCTGCGGCGATTGCCGGTCGATTGTGTCGAGCGGCAGAAGCTCGGGCCAGCCCTTCGCCTCTGCCGCAGTCGCGACGGACTTGGCGAAGGCGCAATAGGCCGGAAAGCTGCGGTCGCCGAAGCCGAGCACTGCCAGAGGAATGTCCGGCGCGCGGTCGGTCGCGTTCAGCCGGTCGAGAAAGCCCTTCGCCGAGGCCGGCGCCGCGCCGTCGCCATAGGTCGCGGCCAGCAGGATGATCCGCCGGGCGTTGGTGTAGCGCTCAGGGCCGAAGCCCGACATCGGGCCGACATGGACGCTCTGCCCGGCTTTCGTCAGCGCGGCGTGCAGCGTCGCGGCAAAGCCCCAGGTGCTGCCGCCCTCGCTGCCGACAAGCAAGATCGTCTCGGCGCGTCCGGCGGGCTGGTTGCCCCGGATGCGTGGTCGCCCGGGCCGCCCGGCGAGCCAGACCAGCACGCCGGTCGCGCCCATGGCCGGCACGCCGAGCGCCATGAGCCCCAGCACGAGCCCCAGCGTCGCCGCACCCTGTCCGGTGTGCAGCATGTAGATGGTCTCCGAGACGCGCTCCCACCCGGTCAGGTCGGCCCAGGCCAGCAGCGCCCCGTCGCCCTGATCGAGATATCCGGTGCCCCGGTCGGTCTTGAGCGTGAATACGTCTGTTGCGTCGCCGGGATAGGGAAAGCTCAGCTCGCGCAACTCGGCGACCGGCGTTCGCCGAAGCGTGGGCATCCGGCCCGGAGCGAAGCCGGTCTCCCCACTGACCTCGGCAGGGGCGACCGGCAGGACGCCTCCGTCCGGCAGGAGATCGAAGGTAGACGCCGTCATCCAAAGCGCGGTCGTGGAGGACAGGACGAGGCCGACAACGGCGATGCGTGCGATCTCGGCGTGCAGCCGCCCGGCAAGCGGTCCGCGCAAGGGTGAAAACCAGCGTCGCCAGCCGCCCACCCGCCGCGCGACCAGCGTCGCGCCGGAGAGCGAGAGGATCAGCATCGCGGCCGCCCCTGCGGCCATGGCGATGCGGCCGCCGTCCCCGAGGAACAGCGAGCGGTGCAGGTTGGTGAGCCAGCGTTCGGCCTGGTTCGGGTCGGCCGAGGCTACGCCCTCACCCGTCGCCGGGTTGATTACGGCGGCACCCGGCGCGCCCTGATCGAACCAGTAGGCAGTGATCCGACCGGAGGGCGACCGGCGGATCTGCTCGACGCCCGGATAGACGGCCTGGATGCGGTCCGCGAGAGCGGCTACGGTCAGTCCGGCTTCCGCCTGCGGCGCGGCGATGCGCTCGGCCGCAGGGAAGACCGACAGTGCCGCGCCGCTCAGGCCCAGGATGGTGACGAGCGCAAGGGCCAGAAGACCCGGCCAGCGATGGAGTGCACGGATCATGGCCCCACCCTTCACATGTCGTAGGCGAAGCTGGCGATGTACCGGCGCCCGCGCACCGGCGTGCCCGCGCCGTCGGTCGTGAGCGGTACGGCCACCTCGTTCGGACTGTCGCGCATGTCCTCGACGGCCGCGTCGATGTGGAGCGTGTAGCCCGCATCAAAGAGCGCGTCGGCGAGGTCGAGCGTGATCTCGAGCGTGCGGCCCGCGCCGACGCTGGCGCCGGTGATTCCGTTCACCTGCGCGGTGTCGCCGCCGGTGGCGCGGTACCAATCGCTGAGGTGCTCGTAGTACTTGGACTTGCCGCCAGCCATCCAGAGACTGCCGACATAGGCGCCCGAGGTGTCGGTGACGTAGAGCGCGAGATAGGCCCCGTCGCCGCCGTAATTGTTGAGGGTCGTGGTGAGCGTCACCGGCCGCGCCATGGCGAGGCCGGGGAGCGTCAGCGCGGTGGTGAGCGCGAGCGTTGCGAGAAGCGATTTCATCGGGTTGATCCTTGTTCGGAGAGGAGCTTGAGAGCGGTTCAGTTCACCTGAACCTGCGGCGGGGTGCCGTTCCCGAAGAGGCCGTTCTGCGGAGGGGCGACCGTGCCGGCGGGCGCGGGATTGCGGGCGCCGCCACGGTCGTCGTCCTCATCCTCGTAATCCATCTCGACGATCTGCAACGTCGCCGGATCGAGCTTCACCTCGATCTCCCGGCCATCCTGATCTCGGCCCTCGATCTCGTAGCAGCCATCGTCGATCTCGAAGTCGCGCACGGTCCAGCCGTTTTGCTCAGCCAGCTGCATCACGGCCTCGCGCGGCTGCCACTGGTCACGGGGCACGCGGCACTCGTCGTCGTCGGCCAGGGCGGCGCCAGCGGGCAACAGGGCGATCAGGGCGAAGGCGGTCAGGGTCTTCTTCATGGCAGGGTCTCCTTGTCATCTGCTGAGGACAATCTGGAGACAGGACCTGAGGCCTTCCTGACGCGTCGGCGATTCCCGGTTCAGCTTGCCGTCAGGAAAATGGCCCCGCCGATGAGGGCGGGGCCAAAAAGGTGCGAGCGCAGGCCACAGGGCTGACATGGCGATGCGCCCTGCCCCGCGGTTAAGCGAATTCGAACTGCTCGAAACGGACACGGCGAGGCGTTTGGCCTTGCGCCTTCAAGCCCTTCAGGACCCCGTCCTTCAGGCCGGTTGGGCCACAGAACCACAGATCGGCTTGCCGGACTGCGAAAGGGGTGGCGCTGATCAGCCGCTCAGCCGTGAGCCTGCCATCGCGCGCCGCGACGAACACCTCGAAACTGAACCTCGGGTTGCGGGCAACCGCAGCGCGCAGCGTCTCTACGCCAATCGCTTCATCTTGTGTCGGAACGCAGTGGATGAGGTGAATGTCGCGACTCTCCGCCTCTGTCAGGCTTTCCGCCCAGGCGAGGAACGGCGTGATACCGATGCCGCCGGCAAGCCATATTTGGCGCGCACCGCCCTTGCGGAAATTGAACCGTCCATATGGCCCTTCGACCTGCACACGCGTTCCGGTCCGCAAGATGGCGGGCAGGCTTCGTGTCCAGCCACCCAAGCCCCGGATGGAGAACGTCAGGGTGCCGTCAGGGCGCGGGGCGCTGGCGATCGTGAAGGGGTGCGGCTCGGACAGTCCCGCCTCTGGCGCGCGGAAGAAGGCGAATTGCCCCGGCCGCCACCGCATGGCCCGCCCCTCGGGGCGGAGGGTCAAGGTGGTCGTGTCACCGGTCTGCCTGATCTGGCTGACGGTGAAGTCTCTACGCCGTAGGTGCGGAGCGAGCAACTCGGTGAAGATCCAGGCGACCACTCCGGCGATGCCGAAAGCATTCAGCACCAACATGAATGTCGGGTCTACCCCAGCAGGCATGTCGACAAAAAACTGGTGAAACACCACGATTGCAAAAAGGGCTCCCATGAAACGATGGCTGAACCGCCAGAGCTGATAGGGAATCTCGAGCCCGATGAAGGGCAATCTCCGGAACCAGCTGACAGCGACTAGGGCGAGAAGTGCGTTGAAGGCAAGTTCGCCCGCCTCTTCACCTAGGTCCCCAAGGGAGGTTTCACGCACCAAACGCTCGAAATCCGGCTCTATCTGCTGGTGCAGTATCATCAGGACCATCGCGGAAATGCCGAGCCATTTGTGGACCCGGTACATTCGATCGAGACCGCCGAACAATGGTTCCACCAGTGGCGGCCGTGCGGCGAGGATCAAGGTCTGTGCCATCGCGACAACTGCCGCGGCCCCGACGGCAATACCAAATGCTGCATCCGCACCATAAGGCGCATAGGTGTTCATCCCGAACAGAGCCGCCAGCAGGCATGGCAGCGCCACCAGCACCGGGCCCGTCAGGGCCAGAGGAGAGTTGAGGGAAAGCCGAGGGAGTGTGGGAAGGCCCGGCGCAGAGACATTACCATCACGATGCGCCGTATCAGTCATCGTCGCGTCTCTCGTGATCGCGGTCGCGACGATCATCATCGTCGTCCTCAAACTCGAACTCGATTACTTCCAACGTCGCCGGGTGGACCGTCACCTCGATCGCACGCCCTTGGGCATCCCGGCCGTCAATTTCGTAGCAGCCATCGTCGATCTTGATGCGGCGCACCGCCCAGCCATTTTCCTCGGCAAGACGGGCAACCGCGTCGCGCGGCTGCCAATCAGCCATCGGAACGAAGCAGTCGTCGTCAGCCAGCGCCGCGCCGGCCGGGAAGACCGCGAGAAAGCCGATAATTGTCAATGTCTTCTTCATGGGGCACACTCCTAGTGGCTCGCCTCTTGATGCACTTCATGCGCTGCGAAACTGACGACAGCCTGAACGGGCGCGACCCACAGGCTTCAGCTTCGTGTCAGCCAGACGGATCATGCAGGGACATCAGACAAGAACGGGTACGACCATGCGCATATTGCTGATCGAAGACGACACGACCCTCGGCGCTGCCGTGCGCGACCAGATCGCAGCCGATGGCCAGTCAGTGGATTGGGTTACGCGGTTGGATGCGGCAAGCGATGCCATGGCTGCTACGTCCTACGACTTAATCCTGCTCGACCTGATGCTGCCGGACGGGCGTGGCATCGGGTTCCTCAAGGTTTTGCGCACGCGGGGCGACGTGACGCCGGTCATCATTCTTACCGCACTCGACCAAGTGTCGGACCGCATCGAAGGCCTCAACGCGGGCGCAGACGACTACCTTGTGAAGCCTTTCGACCTGTCGGAACTGTCGGCGCGGATCGGATCGGTCGCGCGGCGCTACAGCGGCAACCCCAACCCGATCCTGACCCACGGACCGCTCGACATCGACCTTGCTGCGCGCAGCGTCCATCGGGATGGCAGACATGTGCCGCTGACGGCGCGGGAATGGGCGCTCTTCGAAGCCTTCCTCGCGCGCCCCGGGCAGCTCCTGTCCAAGGCGCAGTTGGAGGAGAAGCTCTACGCCTTCGACGCCGAGGTCGAGAGCAACACCATCGAGGTCCATGTCAGCCGCCTGCGGAAGAAACTGGGGAGCGCAATCATCGAAACCGAGCGCGGCATGGGCTACCGCCTGGGCAGGCCATGAGGTGGCCCGCAAGCCTTCAGGCGCGGCTCGGCCTATCCGTGGGGCTGGTGCTGACGGTGCTGTGGCTGCTGGCTGCGACGGTGACGGCCGTGATCGTCCGGGCCGAAATGGACGAGGTCTTCGACAGCGCGCTCCGTGAGACAGCGGAGCGGATCCTGCCGCTGGCAGTAACCGACATCGTCGGGCGGGAAGATCAGGGTGTGACCCAGCGGCTCGCCCCGATCCGTGCGCACGACGAGTTCTTCACCTATCTCGTGCGCGATGCCGAAGGCCGCATCCTGCTGCAATCGCATGCGGCGGACCCCACCGTGTTCCCCTCCTATGACGGGCCCGGGTTTCGCCAGACCGCGACGCACCGTCTCTACAGCGACGCGGCGCTTCAGGACACGATCCGCATCACAGTGGCCGAGCCGCTGGCCCACCGCATGTCGGTGGCTCGCGAAATCCAGATGGGTCTCGGCCTGCCCTTGCTGATCGTGCTTCCAGTGGCCTTGATCGCGATCATCCTGGCAGTTCGCTTCAGCCTTGATCCTCTGCGCCGGTTCCGCGCGCGGCTGGAAGCACGTGGCGCTCGCGACCTTTCGCAGGTTCCTCACGAGGGGCTTCCAACTGAAATCGGCCCGTTGGCTGATACGCTGAACAGCCTGCTGGCCAGATTACGTGAGGCGTTCGAGGCCGAGCGAAGCTTCGCCGCGAACGCCGCTCACGAGTTGCGCACACCACTCGCGGGAGCGATCGCGCAGGCGCAGAGGCTCAGGTCGGAAACCAAGGACCGAGCGGCTGCACAACGTGCGACCGACATCGAGGAGACGCTGAAAAGGCTGACGCGACGCACAGAACGCATGATGCAACTCGCGCGGGCAGAAGGCGGGCGATTGAGGATGGACAAAAGCTCGGATCTGAGGGGCGTTGCGAGAATTGTGGTGGACGATATTGGCCGCACGGGCACGCCAGATCGTATCAGGCTAAATCTTCCCGACATGGCTGTCATGTCAGATCTTGATCCCGACGCCTTCGCCATCCTGTGCCGGAACCTCGTGGAAAACGCTCTTCGTCACGGAGCACAGGCTTCCCCGGTCGACGTCACGCTGACCGCATCTGGCCAGTTCACCGTAGCAAATGACGGCCCCGTCGTGCCGTGCGAAACACTCGACCGGCTGACAGCGCGTTTCGAGCGGGCCTCTGCCACCTCCGACGGCAGCGGCCTGGGTCTTGCCATCGTCGCCGCAATCGCAGAGCGGATCAGCAGCCGCCTTGTCCTTCAATCGCCGCGGCCGGGCCGGACCACAGGTTTTCAAGTATCACTCAGGTTGCCGATAGACGACAGCGAGTGACAGCGACATCCACTTTGGTTCCCAAAGGGCCAAATGCAGCCTCGGGATCAAGATCATCAGGGCCTGGCCTGGCGCGTCGGTTACCGTGCTATGCAGCGTCACGCTCGGAAAGGCAGCGCACAGCGCCAGCAGCCTGTTCGGAATGGACCCCGCGCTGATGAACGTCATGTAACCAGCGCTCACCATGGGGGTGACCGCTGTTTCCAGCATATAGGGATGGTCGACGAAAAGGCTTCCCGAACATGGTAGAAGCAGACTGTCGGAAGCGATTGTTAGCCGACTGACTATCTCCGGTCACGGGGGCATTACTAGGCCCAGGTGCACACCTGTGCCACGCCTGGGCCCTCGGGAAGTGAGGCCGAAGCCTCACCCGAAGGGATCGTATTCCGAGACGATCACGACCTCGTCTCCGTCGATTTCATCAGCGGGGACGGCGCCATAGGTTCCATCACCGGCCTGGAAGACGACGATCGAGACCATGAGCGTGGCGGCGAGAGAGGCGGCGAAGGCGTGAGCATCTTTGCGGGACATCTGTTTGGCTCCTGTCTTGGAGGCGGAGGACCATCCCCCGCGCGACAGGACCTCGCAGGCCCGAAGACTGCCTGACATCACCGGGTGCGTTCGGCCCGAAAAAGTGAAACGGGGCCGAATCCATCCGGCGGCACGGGTTCGCCCGTAGTCCGACCCCTTGCGGGTTGATTTTGAGGCCAGGATTCGGGGCAAGGAAGGGAATGGCGAGCGGGGGATGGTGCGACCGCTGACAGGAGCCGGGTGTCCCGCTGATGCTTTCGCTGCCAGCCTCCCGGGCAGACATTTGGTAGAAGACCTAGTTCCGTGATGGATTGGATCCTATGGTGCTCCGCGATTTCGCGGGACAGGGTCCTGATGGGTGAGAGGCCCGCGCTTCGGCGGGCCCTTCGGGTTCTACATGGGCTCAGGCGGCAAGCTCCGCGCCCCCTGCCCTACCGGCGGCTTCTTCGCCGACAATTTCGAGCCGCGCGTTGCGATAGCCTTCCCTGGCGATCCAGAGTTCGGCAGCCGTGACAGACCCGGCCAGGTGGAGCAGTTCCGTGCAACCGCCGAAATCCAGCAGGACGCGCACCTGTCCGGGCTTCGGCTCCTCAGCCACCTCGAAGGTCAACGCACTGTCAGCCGAATGCGTTCGCATGATGGTGACGAGAATGACCCCGTCCGAGGCGAAGTTTCCCTCGTGCAGCGTGAACGACGCCGGCGCCGTCCAGGTCGGATAGGGTCGCGGCGGCTCCTTCTTGACGAGACGTCCAACGCCGTTGGAGCGTTCCCAGGCCGCGAGCTTCTTCGTGAACCGCGCAGGCGGTTTGCCGCACATTCGACCCCGGCGAACCAACCGCCGGACAGATTTGTCATGCCGCGCGTCTGCAGAAGGGAAACCTCGGTGCGGATCCGGATCAGGTTCTCCTTGGACACAGGAACTGCGTCGAGATGGACCTGCACATCCGAGGCAAAGGACACAAGCGTCAAAGGCGACGGACTGACATGGTTGTCTTGGCCACATCAAGGAACAGTCCCGCCTCAGCCTGGGCGGCTATGGCCGTCCACGCATGACCGAAGAATTGAGAGAGATGGGTCTGAACGTCGGTCATCGCCGGGTTGGCAGATTGATGCGCGAGAACGGCATACGGGTTGAGCGATCCAAGAAATACAAGGTGACGACCGATAGCGACCACGCTTTCAACATCGCGCCGAACCTGCTGAACCGGGACTTCCGCGCAGATCGGCCGAACCAGAAGTGGGCCGGTGACATCAGCTATGTCTGGACGCGAGAAGGATGGCTCTACCTTGCCGTGATCCTTGATCTGCATTCCCGGCGTGTCATTGGCTGGGCGGTGAGTAACAGGATGAAACGTGACTTGGCAATCCGAGCATTGAAGATGGCGGTTGCACTGCGCCAGCCTCCCAAGGGCTGCATCCATCATACGGATCGCGGCAGCCAATATTGCTCCCACGATTATCAGAAGCTCCTGCGCCAGCACGGCTTCAAGGTATCAATGAGCGGCAAGGGCAACTGCTATGACAACTCCGCCGTCGAAACCTTCTTCAAGACGATCAAGGCTGAGCTGATCTGGCGACGGCCTTGGCAGACGCGCAGAGACGCCGAGTTGGCCATCTTCCAATACATCAACGGCTTCTACAATCCACGTCGACGGCACTCAGCATTGGGCTGGAAAAGCCCGGTCGCCTTCGAACGAAAGGTCGCTTAAACGAGCACTTGGGGCGGCACAGAAACGGGACAGGTCCATCTTTAACCACAGCGTCGGATCGCGCCTGCCGATGATCCGCAGCGATGCCGGGCTTGCCTATCTCGCCATGATCGAGGAAGAGCGGCTCGAACTGATGACCCCGCAACTGCGCAGCCTGGC
>JAOARA010000070.1 GCA_025211115.1 Roseicyclus sp.
CCTGCGGACCATCGACAGTGCGGGCCATTTCCTCAGCTCGCAGCATATCGACGCGGTGCTCCGCGCCCTCTCCGCCACGCCTTCGGGCCGCACGGGCTAGCCCAGCCCCGACCGGCCTCAGGGAGGGCATCCCGCAGGAACGCACCGCCGGTTTCGGCTGATCGTCCTAGTCGGTGTAGCTGACGAAAGTCACGCTCGCGCCGATGGCGTTGCCGCGCGTGTGGACGTCATCGACGCGCAATGCTGCGATGCGCCCTTCGTTGGTGCGGACGCAGAAATGGTCGCCGGGCCGCAGGTGGCGCAGCAGGATGCCGTCGGTTCCATACACGGCCTGCGCGCAGCCCTCGTATCCGACATGCCGCGGTTGCGGGGCCGAGATCCGCGCATCCGCGAAGGGGGCCAATGCAAGGTCGCGCTCGGTCGAGCCCGCGATCCAGATATCGTTGTTCCAAGGCGATCCGTTGGTGCCGTCCAGGTCGACCTGTTCACCGGGACCGAGGGCCGCCCGTCCGGTGTGGTGGTTCGAGATCTGCCCCTGTCCCGATCCGCCCTGCCCCGCCGGGTCGCAGGCAAACCCCGTCCGGTCCTGCACGGCACAGCGCAGGCCCGCCTCGGCAGGTCGTTGCACCACGACGCCACCGTCATAGATGCAGCGCAGAACCTGCGTGGTCCCGCCGCCGCTGACGACTTCGGTCCGCTCGATGCGCTGCTGGGTGTTGATGGCCTGCCAGCCGGTCTGGCGCGTGACGACGGAAATCTGGGCATCCGCCGGGCATTGGACATAGGTCGTGTCGGCGCGCGCGGTCTGCGGCATGGCCGTGACGCCCAGGGCAAGCAGCAGTGCCGCGGCGAGATTTCCGACATTCGACATGGTGCCACCCCCGATACGCAATCCGGGATTGCGCCCAAAACCCTCATCCGACACGCCCGTGCCCGTCTCGCCTGCGAGCATCCTCCAGCCACGCGATCCGTTCAAAGTGTCTTTCGGGGTGCGGCCCGCCATTTCGAGACACACCCTCCCGCCCGACACGCGGGCGCAGGCACAGGCAGGCCGGTTCGGGTCGCCGTTCAGAACCCGGTTTCCCGGATGACGGTTCCGGCCACGACACGCCATAGCCGCCCGGCATAGCTCTCGGGGCGGGCATCCAGGCGCAGATGCGCCTGCTCCATCCTGGAAGTGTCGATCGGCGTGGTCGCTTCCAGGCGCACCCGGTAGACCGGCGTCTCGGGGACAAGTCGGCCGTCCGGGTCGCTGCGTGACGCCAAGGGGCCACCATGCACGGACGACAGCATCGGGTAGGGGAGCGCGTCGAGATGGAACGCGTCGATCCCCGTGACACGCACATCGACGACACGCAGGGCGTCGCCTGGAAAATGCAGCCGGCCGGCACTGCCGATCTCGATACGCGCGATATCGCCTTCCGGAATGAACCCGTCGATCGAGATCCGCGACAGGTCGGCAAGGACGACGAGCGGCTCGCCGCGTCCGATCCAATCGTCGGGCCGCAGACCGTCCGAGCGTTCGACGACGGTCGCGCCGAACGGCGCCCGGATGTCGAGCTGGTCGATCTCGGCCTCGACGCTGTGCAAGTGCTCGGCCCGGCTTGCGCGTTCGCTCATCAGGACCGAGACCCGTTGGGTCAATGCATCGCTGCGCCCGGACATGCCGATCATGCGGTCGAGGTTCTCGATCTCCGCCCGCAGGCGCTCGGCCTCGTTCGCAAGCCGTGGCGACGACAGCAGCGCAAGCCGTGCGCCGGCGCTGACCTGCTCTCCCGCCTCGACGTCAAGCGACACGATCTGCCCCGCCGCCGGGGCCGACACGACCGTCCGCCGTTCAGCCGCGACGACGGCGGCCCCGTGAACCGCGGTCTGGACCGGGGCGAGGAAAAGACCGATGAGCCCGACGAGGAGGATGGCCGTTCGAAGCAGGGTCATGTTCATGCCGAATTCGGATTTCCGTTTCCACCAGATGACGATTTCCTGCGCAATCGGCCGGAGAATGAACCACCAGATCTCGATCGCGGCGAGAAAGATCCCGAAGATCTTGAGCGGGAGCAGATACAGCACGTATGCGATGCCGAGGAACAGGAACAGCCGGTAGAGCCAGGTCGCGTATCCGAAGACGATCAGAAATCTCTGGTGGGTCCGGGAACACCGCACGGGTCTGGCATCGTCCAGCCCCAGCAGCACGCGCCGCAGGTGCCAGCGGGAAAACGCAAAGGCGGTTGCATGCAGGTTGGGACGGTCGACCGCATCGGAAAGAACGTAGTAGCCGTCGAAGCGCATGAAGGGGCTGGCGTTCACGACCACCGTCAGCACCCATGCCGCCGTCGCCCAGAAGAACAGGACCGAGCGGAGCAGCCCGTCGGGGACGAAACTCCAGAGCAGCAAGGCCCAGCACGCGGCGACGAGTTCGGTCAGTATTCCGGCAGCCCCGATCAGCACGCGCTGCCGGCGTGACGTCAGCCGCCAAGCGTCTGTCAGATCGGTGTAGAGCATGGGCACGAAGAACATGAACGCCACGCCTGCGCGACGGGCCCTGATGCCGTATCGCCGCGCGGTCAGACCGTGGCCGAGTTCGTGGAACACCTTCAGCACGACGAGCGCCAGGAGCCCCACGGCCACTCCGGGCCCCGTGAGCAGATAGGGAAAGCCGCCCGTGAAGGCATCCCATTGGCGCGTCGCAAGGAACAGCCCCACCAGCGCGGCCGCGATCGTGAGCAGCGCGAAGGCGGGGGAATAAAGCCACCCGACATAGCCGGACAGGCCGCGCAACACACCGTCGGGTCGCATCACCGGAACCCTGAAGAAAATGTAGTTTTTCAAAAGCCTTTGGGCCAGGCCCTGCGACCTGCGCGCGGCATGTGCCTTGACCAGGCCCTCGATGTCCTTCCCGAAGGCGCGAAACAGCCGCATCCGTTGCAGACGCTCCCCGAGGGACGCGACGTCCCGAGCCGTGATCCGAAGGGATGTCCGGTCGGAGACGGCCGCGGCGATCTGCTCGGGATCGCGCAGCTGCCATCGGGCCAGCATCTCGAACTCCGCCCAGCCGATGCGGATGTATTGGCCTGCGGGCGGGTCATGGATCAGCCAGGTCGGGCTCCCGTCGGACGCCGTCGGACCGGGCAGAAGCTGAAGCTCTTCGCGCAGCGGTGGAAGAAGATCCCCCGCGGGCGCGGATGGGGATGCTGATGCGGATGGGGATGTAGCGATGGACGGGGCGATGGACGGGGCCGACATCACAACCCCAACGTGATCCGAGCCGCGGCCAGCGGGCGCCTGAAGATGTAATAAGCGAGGGACACCTGCTCGCCGTAGATGCGGGCGGTGCCCTGGAGGCCCGAACGCAGCATCGGATGCGAGCCGGTCAGATCCGCAAGGATACGGTAGGAGGCAAGGCCTTCGGGCCCCGGCGTCGGGATGTAGGACATGACGTCG
>JAOARA010000071.1 GCA_025211115.1 Roseicyclus sp.
CCGTCCGCTCGAGCCAGTTTCCTGAATCAATGCCAGTTCAGCCAGCAAGGGTTCCGCAGCGTCATCCATCGCCCCGCTCGGTCGGCTGCAGTAGCTCCGCAGTAAGACCGTGACGTCGTTCTGGATGGTCTTGTGAGCACCACGCCATCCCTTTTGCTCGATCAACTTCTCGATGGCATCCACTAAATCTGTCGATCGAAACTCGTGGCCAAATAACCCGTTGAAACAATAGTAGAAAGTTGTGGTGTACTCCGGCACCGATGCAAGCTTCCAATGGATGAGCCACAGGGAGGTCGGATGCTCCAGAAAAGGGTCAAATCCGTTCTCGCCGAAGAGCAGGTCACCCAAATTATCAGGCTTTAGCTCCTTGCCGTCGAGTTGGATTACTTCCGCGGCTTGCGCCCAAAATCGCATCGAAACAGCCATGTTTCGGCCAACGCCGAACCGGGAAATGGCTTCGTCATCCTTGAACACCGTCAGCGGGGCGCCGCCCCGAACCGCGTCATATGCTTTGCGCAACCAAAGGATGCGCAGCGGGAATGTTTCGTGCCCGGCGAATTGCGGTTTGCCGGACCAATTGTCAAATACATCGGCCATAAGCCTATGCTACTGGTGAAGCTCACCAGTAGCAAGGAGGACTTTCTCCACTGCGCCGGCCATGATCGCCGTCGCCGAGCCAATATCGTCTTCAGAAAGCCACCATCCGACACCTATGCGCAGGAAGCGTTTCTGCTCGTCATGAGTGAGATGCAGCGCGGAAAGAACCGGTGAAGGCTGCAAAGAACCGGAATGGCAGGCAGACGCGTTCGAAAGACATACTTTGGTGTTCAGACTGTCGATCAGATCTGAGCTCGCCGGCGTGTCGATAATGAATGCGGCGGCTCCGGGAACCGCCGGACTTGATGGGAAAAGCCGCTCCACTCGCAATCCGCCGCCGGAGAGTTGCTCCTCGAACAAAGAAATCAGACCCCTACTGTGGACGGACTCGCGCGCCATGTTCTGAAGCGATATCTCCGCTGCACTGCCCATCGACGCGACCAACGCGGCAGGTTGCGTTCCGCTCAGATGCTCTTCCAACGGCTTTGCGGATGTCAGCTCGGATGGTTTTGGGGCATTGGCGGCAACGAACAGTGCGCCGACGCCCTGTGGTCCCCCAAATTTATGAGCCGACAGGCTGAGGTAATCGACGCCGAGTTCGAATACGTCGATTGGATGCTTGCCCACTGCCTGTGCAGCATCGACATGCACGAGTGCGCCGACTGCATGAGCCATTTCGCTTATCTTTTCAATTGGTTGGATCACACCTGTTAAATTGCTTGCAAGCATCGTGCTGACGAGCAGCGTACCCTCGGTTAAGAGAGTTTCCAGGCTTTCTAGGCAAATCGCACCACTCGCGCCGACAGGACACACCAGGACCTCGAATCCCGACACGCGGAGTGCTTCTGCAGGACGCCGAACCGCGTCGTGTTCCAGCGCGGACAGAATGATTTTGTTTCTGTCCGGAACCTTGCCGACAAGGGTGCGCGAGGTCCCTATGATCGCGAGCGCATTTGCCTCCGTAGCGCCTGAGGTTATGAAGATCTCGTTCGGCGCAGCGCCGATGAGGGCGGCGACCGCCCTTCTACCTCTTTCGTAGAGACTGTTGGCCTGCCAGCCGGCAACGTGATTGGAGTTCGCATTTCCGGGTTGGGCCAGTGCTTCTATGAGAGCGCCTTTGGCTTCCGGGCGCATTGGCCAGCTCGCCAGGCCATCAAGGTAATACATGGTGTAAGCTTTACTCCGTCATCCGCCGGTTAGCGCTCAAACAAAAAACACAATGAGCCACAGTCACCCCATTTTCTGATGGCTTTTCCCGCTTACCACGATTTCGGGCGACTGCAAATGTTGCCATACTGTTCTCATTGCACCAAAATTTCATTCCTCATTCCCGTTTTTCAAGAAAACACCCCTCCAAAAAATCACTAGGCGCCTTAAGGTCCATCTTTCATAGCCGACTCTAGCGCGCCCAGGTCATCCACAGCGGCCCTCACCTGCTCGTCACCCACCTCCTTTGCCAGATCATCAGAAGGCACCAGCACCGCAAAATCCATCTCCATTTGTCGCTGTTCCTCGGCGATAACGGCTTGAACGACCGGCGCGGTCTTCGCTGGACCGACATCAGATTGCCCTGACGGTTGACCGTCAACAGCCTCGCGTGCCCGCTCCATGTCAGCTTCAGAACCACGGGGACCGTTCGAGGGCGGCGTCATCGGCATGGCGCGCATACTCAGCGGCAGATCACCCTGTGCGCCCCCTCCCCCCGGCTCCGGAAACGGCAACTCGCCCGACTGCGCCGCATGGATCGCTTTGAACAGTCGGTCGTCGAAGTACTGGATCCGTTTTGCCCGGACAGGCATTTGCGCATCGATCACCATGACAATCTCGTCAAGCGGCAGGCGGCGGGCCTCGTCTTCGGGGAGCAAGGAGCTTTCCTCCGTCCGTGTCGATTGGCTGCGCCCTTCGAAGGGGTTCTTGCCGATGGATTGAGACCGCGTCACGACGGTCTTCGTGGTCTTGCCGACAGCCTTGCTCAGCTCTTCGACGGTCTTCTCGTCCGAGGGCGTCAGGTAGAGCTTCACGCCCGCGTTGCCCTGCAGGGCGCGGCGGGTGTTCTCGCCGTAGATTTCATCAAGGGCGGGGATCGTCTGGGTAACCACGGCCAAGTGGCCGCGGTAGGTACGCAGGGTCTCGATGCTCTCGACCACAATGGGCATCTTGCCGAGACGATTGAACTCATCGAGCATGATCATCACCGGCCACGGCTCATCCGGCCCGGGGTCCTTTTCCTGAATGGCCGAGAGGAGATCGGAGAAGAAGAGCCGGATCAGCGGGGCGAGGGGTTTCACCATCAGCGGCTGGACCACGAGATAGACCGAAAAGGGCTTTTTCCGGATCGTGCGGAAATCAAAATCCGACACCGCCGTCGCCTCATCGATCGCGGGGTTCTGCCATTGATCGAGCCCCGAGGTCATCAGGAGCGAAACGTAAGCCGTCAGCGTGTCGTTGTTGGTCGAGGCGAGCCGCGTGAAGATCAGCTTGGCGGCCCTGTTATCGACCTCATGCCCCCGCGCAAAATACTCCTTCTGCTTGTTCCCGCCCGAGGCGGCGATGCGGTAAATCTCGCCCAAGGTCGGGCGCTTGCGCTGGAAGGCCAACAGGCCTGCTGCCACGAAGAGATCGATCCCGCCTTTGAGCAGCCCCTGCACCCGGTCGTTGTCGCTCTGCAGGAAGAGCGTCGCCAGAAGCTGCAGTTCCATCTGCTGGCGCGCGGAGTCCTTCAGCTCGAAGATGCGCAAGAGCGGATTGTAGCGGTGCGTGCGCTTGCCCTCCCAATCGGTGGGAGCAAAGCGATAGACCTTGTCGCCCTGGGCTGCGCGGTGTCGCGCCGTGGCCTCGAAACACTCGCCCTTTACATCGAGCGTCACGGCAGAGCCTTGCCAGGTCAGCAGGTTCGGAATGACGAAGCCCGTGGTCTTGCCGCGGCCCGTGGGCGCCACGATCAGCGCATGCGGGAAAACCTTCGAGCAAATGTAATTGGCGCGAGAGCCAGGCGTCCCCAGCTTGCCGAGGATGAACCCGGTCCCGGGCGCCCCGAAAAACCCATTGGCCTTCATCTCGCGCGCACTCTGCCAATGCGTCTGGCCAAACCGTGTGAGGGCCGATCCCGAGAGGGCGAGGCTCAGCATCAGGCCGGCGGCGGCGAAGCTGCCGATGATCAGGTGAATGAGTTGGGCATCCTCCGGGCGGCGGTCCAGGATCGCCATGTAGTTCTGCGCGATATAGGCAAAGTCGATCTCGGCCCCGAAGCCGAGATCCTGGTAGGTCAGTACCGCCGAGGCGATCGTATAGCCCATGGCCCCGGTCACCAGCGTTACCAGCAAGACCCCTGTTGCGATCCGCGCTTTTCCCATGGCGGCGCTCAATGGACCTGACCCCGCTCGGTCTCGCCATCCACATCGCCAGTGCGGTGTTTTTCGTATTCGGTGTCGGCAAGATCATCGACCACCTGGCGCAAGGCCTCCGTGTTGGCCGTCGCGGCATCGGATTGCAGGTAGACCTTGGCGACATAGAGCCGGTCGAGGCGGTCCTCGAGAACCTTCTCCAGCGCATCGGCATCGCCGGATGTGAGCCGGGCGAGTTGGCGAACGTCCAGCACCCGCGCGATCTCGTCGCGAAATGCGTCCCGCTCCGCCTCGGTCTCGAAGGGCGCAGACAACTCCCCTGCCCGCTCATGGTCCAGGACGCGCGCAATCTCGTCAGCGGGGCGGTCGGTACGGTCAGTCTGCGGCGCAGTTTCACCGCGGGCTGCGAGGGGTGCATCGCGCGTGCCAGATCCGAGCCCATCGCGCATCTCGGTTTCGCGGCGGACCTGATTGATGGCCTCCGTGTCCCGGATCTCCACGACGGCCGCATAGGTCGCGCCGAGCCCACGGGCGAGGTGGGACGGCATGTCCGGATAGCGCGCTCGTAAGTCATCCGTGACAGCATCTGCAACGGGCATGCGGAGGTCGCGTGCCTCCATGATCCGGTCAACCTCGCGGATGATCTCGCTGGCGCGGGCCGCATCGGTGATGGTCTCCCTGTAGGGTTCAGACCGGTCGATCACATCGCCGGGGCGTGCGAGCAGGTCCCGGTGTGCTTCGAGATACGTGCGCTGCTCCGTCTCGATCCGGCGCTCCGCCCGTGAGACAACCTCCCAGTCCCGGTCCTCGATCTGCTGCGCAGTCAGGCCGTCTGCGCGCATCTCCTGACGGATTGTCCCTTCCATCTCCCGCACCGCGCCCTCATGATAATGGAACCGCTCGCTCACCGCTTCCATGACACCATCCCGGCGCAGCACCTGTTCTCGTTCCAGAAGCGTGCCAAGTTCGACGTGCACATCGTTGAGAATGTCGCGCGCCTGTTCCAGATCGGCACGGCGTTCGAGGTTCAGATCGTGCGCCTCGGCCACCTTGGCGAGATCATCGGCGATCCATTGATGCTCGAGCGCTGCATTTGACGCGCCTGTCTCGATCCGGGCCACCACTTCCGATGTTCTGATCCCCGTGCCCCGCAGAGCAGAATCGATCCGTGAACGCAGGCGCGGGTCGGCGAGGCGCTCCAACTGGCTCTCCTGGATGTTTGCCTCGGAATAGACCCCGCCCTCCGAGGGCGCCTCTGACAACGTGCTCGAACGCAATCCGAGCGGCTGCATGTGCTGGACCTGCGTCTGGATCTCGATGAGACGCTTCTCCAGCGCGGGACGTTCCGCGTCGGATTTCTCGGCGATCATGCCCTGCACCCGTGCGAGCTTCTCCGCATAGATGCTTCTCAGATCCTCGAAACTTTGATCCTCGGCCATATAGACATCTCCTGTTCGATCCACCTGCCCGCCCCGCGCCAGCACCTCGCCCGCGCGGAAGAGGGCTGCGGCAATATCCTCGCGGGCCTCGCGCGAAGCCTCCGCAGCAAGCGAGTGGTAGACGGTTCTGATATTGGCGATCTCCGCCAGCGTCCGCGTCAGGTCGGCTCCCACGCGTTCGCGCTCGCGGGGTGCGCGACCCTCTTCTTTCGCGGCATAGACCTCGCGGGTAGCGGCGGGATAATGCACAACCCCGCGATCCACCCGGCGCGTGGCCTCCAGGCGCACGCCGTACTTCTCCGCCTCCTCGACCATGGCGAGGCGGAAATCGTCATAGTTGAAGCGATGGTTGCGCCCGAGGAAAAAGAACTCGCCTTCTTGCGAGCGGCGGTTCAGCACCAGATGCGCATGCGGGTGATCGCGGTCTTCATGCACCGCGATGATGTAGTCGAAATGCCCCGCGTCGGTCTGGAAGAACCGCTCGGCCACATCCGTCGCGATGTCGCGCACATCCTCGCCGCGCGTGCCGATGGGAAAGGACATGAGCATGTGCGTGGTCTGGCCAAGCTTGGGTTTGAAGCCTGCATCCCACCGCTTGGAAAAGCGCTCGGTCAGGTCCTTGATGTCACGCGCCTCGAGCTTCGCTTTGCCATCGAGGAACCCGCTACTGTCCACGATATGGGTGGACTTGGTGGTGAGGTACTCGAGCTGGTTTGTGAGC
>JAOARA010000072.1 GCA_025211115.1 Roseicyclus sp.
ATGCGGGGTGACGCGGCTCGGGGGATTGCGCCGCCTTCGGCGTCGCCCGGGGCGATTTTCGCAGGGCGAAAATCGTGGGCCCGTGGCATCCGGTGTGCGACATGCCGGGCGGCGGGTTTTGTGGCACCCGTGGGATTTCCGTATTTGGAGGAAGATGAAGGCGGGATGCGGGAGCGCGTCCGATGATCCCGGTGTCCGAAGCGCTGGCCGCCTGTCTCGCCCTGGCGCGCCCGGTGGGCGTGGAGACCGTGCCTCTGGCGCGGGCCGGGGCGCGGGTGCTGGCCGAGAGCGTCGTGGCGCGGCGCGAGCAGCCGCCCTTCGCGGCCTCGGCCATGGATGGCTACGCGCTGCGCGCGGGCGACCGGGTGGCCGGTGCCGTGTTGCGCGTGGAGGGCGAGGCCCCCGCGGGCCGGGCCTGGGACGGTGTGATCGGGCCGGGCGAGGCCCTGCGCATCTTCACCGGCGCGCCGGTGCCCGAGGGGGCCGATTGCGTGGTGATCCAGGAGGACGTGACGCGCGACGGCGACCGGATCACGCTGGGCGAGGCGCTGGACGAGGGGACCAACATCCGCCCCGCGGGCGCGGATTTCAAGGTCGGCGCGCGGATCGAGGCCCCGCGGCGGCTGTCGCCGGCGGACGTCGCGCTCTGCGCCTCGATGAACGTGCCCGACGTGGTCGTCTCGCGCCGCCCCGAGGTGGCGATCATCGCCACGGGCGACGAGCTGGTCAGCCCCGGCGAGGTGCCGCGCGCCGACCAGATCATCGCCTCGAACAGTTACGGGCTGAAGGCGATGGTCGAGGCCGAGGGGGGGCGCGCCCGGCTCATGCCCATCGCGCGGGACAGCCGCGAGAGCCTGGAGCAGGTCTTGCGGCTGGCCGCGGGGGCCGACCTGATCGTGACGATCGGCGGCGCTTCGGTCGGTGATCACGACCTCGTGGGCGAGGTGGCCGCCGCGATGGGGCTCGAGCGCGCCTTCTACAAGGTCGCCATGCGGCCCGGAAAGCCGCTGATGGCGGGGCGGCTGGGGGCGGCCGCGTTGCTGGGGCTGCCGGGCAACCCGGTTTCCTCGATGGTGTGCGGGCAGTTGTTCCTCGTGCCGATGCTGCGCGCGATGATGGGCCTGCCTGCGGGTGCGCGGCGGCGCTGCAAGGCGCGGCTGGGCTGCGACCTGTCGGCCAATGGCCCGCGCGAGCATTACATGCGCTCGGACCTGAGGCCGGGCCATGATTTTCCCGAGATCACGCCCTATGGCTCGCAGGACAGCTCGCTTCTGACCGTCCTGTCGGAGGCCAACGCCCTGCTGGTGCGGGCGCCGCATGATCCGGCGCGGGCCGCGGGCGAGATCGTGGACTACATGCCGCTCACGCCGCTCTTCGCGTGATTCGTTGACACGGACCGGGAACAGGGGTAGAACATACCCCGAACGCGCCGCGGAGCGCCCGCCGGAGGATCAAGTGATGCTGACCCGCAAACAGCGTGACCTGCTGGAATTCATCCACAAGCGCGTGCAGCGCGACGGGGTGCCCCCCTCTTTCGACGAGATGAAGGAGGCGCTGGATTTGCGCTCGAAATCCGGCATCCACCGGCTGATCACGGCGCTGGAGGAGCGCGGTTTCATCCGGCGGCTGGCCCATCGCGCCCGCGCGATCGAGATCGTGAAGATGCCCGAGGGGATGGAAAAGCCCGGCTTCGCCCCGCGCGTGATCGAGGGGGACCGGCGCGACCCGCCGCGCGGGGCGATGCCGGTGGAAGCGGCGGCGGTGGAGCTTCCCGTCATGGGCCGCATCGCGGCCGGCACCCCGATCGAGGCGATCTCCGAAGTCGCCAGCCATGTCGCCGTGCCGCACCAGATGCTGCGCGGCGGGCGCAGCCATTACGCGTTGGAGGTCAAGGGCGACTCGATGATCGAGGCCGGGATCAACGATGGCGACATCGTGGTGATCGAGGATGGCGCGACCGCCGAGAACGGCGATATCGTCGTGGCCCTTGTCGAGGGGCAGGAGGCGACGCTGAAGCGGCTGCGCCGCAAGAGCGGGATGATCGCGCTGGAGGCCGCCAACCCGGCCTACGAGACACGCGTCTTCCGCGACGACCAGGTGACCGTGCAGGGCAAGCTGGTGGGGCTGATCCGCAGTTATTGACGCGCAGCTTCGGGCGGGGACCAGGGGCGGAGGCCCTGTTGCATCCGCACCGTGGTGATCGTGACGCCCCCCGCAAGGGGCGCAAGAGACAGCGCACCGGTGGCGGCCAGAAGCGGGCCGTCGATGACGAGACAGGGCGCCTCGGCCTGTGACGGGCGGGCGGCCGGAGGGGTGCTGCGCCCGGTTGGGTCGCTGGCGGCGTCTGCGGGATGGGCATCGGTCGCGGGCCCGGTCATCTGGTCAGCGGTTTCCCCGGTCCTCTGCCCGGTCTGCGCCCCTGTCACTGCCCCCACGACGCCCGCATCCACGCGCCCGCCGATACCGCCCACCGCCACGCCAGGCGCAATGTCCGGCACCGCTCCGGCGACCCCAGCGGTCATCGCGCCTGTCACGCGCAGGGGCCGGGGTGCGGACAGGCGCGCCGAGAGTGCGCGGGCCGCCATGTGCATCGCGCCATCGGGCGCGGCTTCGGACAGGATCACGAGGTCATGGCGGGCGCAGGCCGCTTCCGCCTCCTCAAGCGCGCGGCGGCCGGAGCCGTGCCAGACCGTCAGGCCCGGCAACTCGGCGCGCGCGCCCTGCCCCGCCGCCTGCCAGACCGGGCGCGCCGCCGCGCCCGCCTGATCGGCGGCATCGCCGTCGTTCTCCAGCCAGATGCGCGCGACGAACCCCTCGCCCCGGTCACGGCTGAGGCCGCGCGCGCCCTCCTGCCAGAGGCCCGCCAGTCGACCGCCCTCGGAGATCAGCAGAACGGGCCGCTCGGCCAGGGGCCAGGCCAGGAGCGCCGCCACCAGCGGCACGACCCCGGCCCAGCGCGCCCGCCCCTGCCAGAGCAGGACGAACAGCCCCGACAGCGCCACCGCGCCCAGCATCCAGCCCGGCGGCGTCGGCACTTGCTCGACCGCGCCCGGCAGGGCGGCGATGCGGGCCGCGACGCCGAGGATCCACTCCAGCCCCCATTCCATCACCTGCCAGACCGGCCCCGACAGGCCGAGGGGCCACAGGATCAGCGCCAGCACCGCGCCGGGGATGATGACACTGCCCATGACCGGCACGGTCAAAAGGTTCGCGGCCAAGCCATAGACTGCGACCTGGTTGAACTGCGCCGCGGCGAAGGGCGCGGTCGCCGCCCCCGCCACGGCGGAGGAGACGACCAGCGCAAAGACCCCGCGCGCCCATTTCGGCCAGCCTTGCAGCCATGTCGCGCCGCGCAGCGCGCCGAAGGCGCCGACCAGCGCCGCGGTGGCGGCGAAGGACATCTGGAAGCCGGGTGACATCAGCGTCTCGGGCCGGTGCAACAGCACGATCACCGCCGCGATGGCGACCGACCGCAGCGTGATCGCGCGCCGGTCCAAGAGCACGGCGGCGAACATCACCGCGACCTGGATGAAGGCGCGTTCGGTGGCGACGTTCCCGCCTGAAAGCGCGAGGTAGAAGGCCCCTGCGCAAAGCGCCACCACTGCGGCCCATTTGCGGATCGGGTAGCGCAGCGCCAGCGCAGGGAGCAGGGCAAGGATCGCGCGCAGCGCGGCATAGACGAAGCCGGTCAGAAGCCCCATGTGCAGGCCCGAGATGGCCAGCAGATGCGCGATATTGGCATCCCGCATCGCCTCGACCGGCCCGGCCTCGAGCCCCGAGCGGTCGCCGGTCAGCACGGCGGCGGCAAAGGCGCCGGCCTGCCCCTCGATCCGGGCCTGGATCGCCGCCGACATCCGCATCCTGAGGTGGAAGAGCCGCGCCGCGCCCGGCGCGCGCTCCTCCAGCAGGACAAGCGGCGTTCGGGAATAGCCGACGCCGCCCAGCGACAGGAAATGCGCGTGGCGCTGGAAGTCGAAGC
>JAOARA010000073.1 GCA_025211115.1 Roseicyclus sp.
CGGCCCCATGACCTCGCGCCAGCGCAGCGACAGGGCGATGCCAAAAACCATGACAGCGACAGCCGCGGCATAGCCCGCCGCCCCCGGCTCCACCGGCAGCGAGAAATACAGCGCCACGCCCAGCCCCAGCATCACCGCCGACCACGGCATCAGCGCCCCGCGCTGCCCCTGCTGCACGGCGTTCAGCCAACCCGGCCATGCCAGGGGCGCAAAGCGCCGCGCAGGGCCGATAGCGCCGGAATAGCTCTCGTCGGTCACGTCCTTGTCAGCGCCCTCCGTCATGGGGTAACGAACGGCCGAAGTCTTAACCCAGACATGGTTTCAAACAGGTTAACGCGCCCTCCGATGGAGATCCGGCGCGGAAGGGATCAAATGGCCGATACCTCGCAGATCGTCACCCGCATCGCCCCCTCGCCCACCGGCACGATGCATATCGGCACCGCGCGCACGGCGCTGTTCAACTGGCTTTACGCCCGCGGCCGCGGCGGCAAGTTCCTCCTGCGGATCGAGGACACCGACCGCGCGCGCTCCACCCCCGAGGCGACGCAGGCGATCCTCGACGGGATGCGCTGGCTCGGCCTCGACTGGGACGGCGAGGCGGTCAGCCAGTTCGAGCGCGTGCCGCGCCACGCCGAGGTGGCCCACCGGATGCTGGCCGAGGGCACGGCCTACAAATGCTTCGCCACCCAGGACGAGATTGAGGCCTTCCGCGAGGCCGCCCGCGCCGAGAACCGCTCGACCCTCTACCTCAGCCCCTGGCGCGATGTGCCCGAGGGCGATCACCCCGACCTGCCCTTCGTCGTGCGCCTGAAGGCGCCCCGCGCGGGCGAAACGGTGATCGAGGATGCGGTGCAGGGCACCGTCACCTTCCGCAACGACCAGCTTGACGACATGGTCCTGCTGCGCTCGGACGGGACACCCACCTACATGCTGGCCGTCGTCGTCGACGATCACGACATGGGCGTGACCCACGCGATCCGCGGCGACGACCACCTCAACAACGCCGCGCGGCAGGCGCAGATCTACCGCGCGATGGGCTGGGCGGAACCGGTCTGGGCGCATATCCCCCTGATCCACGGCCCGGACGGCAAGAAGCTGTCCAAGCGTCACGGCGCAACCGGCGTGATGGAATACGCCGAGATGGGCATCCCCCCCGCCGCGATGCGCAACTACCTCGCCCGGCTGGGCTGGAGCCATGGCGATGACGAGCTCTTCACCGACACGCAGGCGCTGGAGTGGTTCGACCTGAAGGGCATCGGCAAATCGCCCGCAAGGCTCGACATGAAGAAACTGGAGAGCGTCGCAGGCTGGCACATCGCCCGGATGGAGGATGCCGACCTGATGGAAGAGATCGCCCGCTTCCGCGCCCTGACCGGCCAGCCGCCCCTTTCGCAGACGCAGCATGATCTGGTGTCGGCTGCGATGTATTGCCTCAAGGATCGCGCGAAATCCCTGCCCGATCTGCTGGAAAAAGCCCAGTTTGCATTGGCCTCCCGGCCCATCGAGCCCGACGAGAAGGCGGCCGCCGCGCTCGACGCGGTATCCCGTGGTATACTGAGTGAATTGACTGAGCATCTGCAGAATGCTAGCTGGAGCCGCGACACGCTGGAGGCGACGCTGACCGGGGCTGCAGAGGCCCACGGGCTGAAATTCGGCAAGCTGGCGGGCCCCCTTCGGGCCGCGCTCGCAGGCCGCAGCGCGACCCCGAGTGTCTTCGACATGATGCTCGTCATCGGCCGGGACGAAACCATCGCCCGCCTGACGGACGCCGCCTCCCGCGACGGCTGACACGGCGCGTCAGGGGGGGGTGGCCCGAGAACTGCGGGGCCCCTCGACCGTGCCGGCCCCGACCGATCCCGCAGGCGGCACCAAGCCCGGTGCCCCGCGCGGCCACGTTGAAGAAGGGACGACCATGGCTGAGACGACCAGAACCGCCACCTTGACGATTGACGGGCAGAGCTTTGATCTGCCGATTCACTCGCCCTCCGTGGGCCCTGACGTGATCGACATCACGAAGCTCTACGGTCAGGCGGGTGTGTTCACCCACGACCCCGGCTTCACCTCGACCTCGGCCTGCGAAAGCTCGATCACCTATATCGACGGCATCAAGGGCGAGCTGCTGCACCGCGGCTACCCGATCGACCAGCTGGCCGAGAAATCCCATTACCTCGAGGTCTGCTACCTGCTGCTTTACGGCGAACTGCCCTCGGCCGCCGAGCTCGAGACCTTCGAGAGCACGATCACCCGCCACACGATGATCCACGAGCAGATGCACAATTTCTTCCGGGGCT
This sequence comes from Roseicyclus sp., assembly GCA_025211115.1. GTDB lineage: Bacteria > Pseudomonadota > Alphaproteobacteria > Rhodobacterales > Rhodobacteraceae > Roseicyclus. The sequence goes on from JAOARA010000073.1 coordinate 2,292, forward strand.
TCCGGCGGGATGCGCATCCGATGGCCACGATGGTGGGCGTGGTCGGCGCGATGTCGGCCTTCTACCATGACAGCACCGACATCAACGACCCGCGCCAGCGCGAGATCGCCTCGCACCGGCTGATCGCCAAGATGCCGACGATCGCGGCGATGGCCTACAAGTATTCGATCGGCCAGCCCTTCGTCTATCCGCGCAACGACCTGAGCTATGCCGCCAACTTCCTGCGCATGTGCTTTGCCGTTCCGGCCGAGGAATACGTGATCGACCCGGTGCTCGAACGCGCCATGGACCGCATCTTCACGTTGCACGCCGATCACGAGCAGAACGCCTCCACCTCGACGGTTCGGCTGGCCTCCTCCTCGGGCGCGAACCCGTTTGCCTGTATCGCGGCCGGCATCGCCTGCCTGTGGGGCCCGGCCCATGGCGGCGCCAACCAGGCCTGCCTCGAGATGCTCAAGGAGATCGGCACCGTCGACCGCATCCCCGAATACATCGCCCGCGCCAAGGACAAGGACGACCCGTTCCGCCTGATGGGCTTCGGGCACCGCGTCTACAAGAACTTCGACCCGCGCGCGAAGGTGATGAAGCAATCCGCCGACGAGGTGCTGGACCTGCTCGGCGTCGAGGACAACCCGCTCCTGCAGGTCGCCAAGGAGCTGGAGCGCATCGCGCTGGAAGACAGCTACTTCGCCGACAAGAAGCTGTTCCCGAACGTCGATTTCTACTCGGGCATCATCCTCGAGGCGATGGGCTTCCCCACCTCGATGTTCACGCCGATCTTCGCGGTCTCGCGCACCGTCGGCTGGATTTCCCAGTGGAAGGAACAGCTCGCCGACCCCGCGATGA
>JAOARA010000074.1 GCA_025211115.1 Roseicyclus sp.
CACGAGTTCCGTATAGGGACGCCCCGGTCCAAAGGCATTGGCGCGGATGCGGATCGGCCGGATGGCCCGCACCTCGGGGCGTGGCACCATCAGGTTGACGGTCCGGCGTCCGGTCCAGAGGATCTCGTGGACGCGGCCGCCGGTGTCCAGAACCTGCCCGCCGGCCTGCAGATCCTCTATCGGGATGTCCCCGTCAGGGGTTCGGATCAGCGTTCCGGCCGCGAAACAGGGGATGACGGCCGGATCTGCCGTCAGCGAAAAGCTGACCAGCAGGTTCTCGAGGCCCAGGAGCGCCTCGGGCGGCCCGTCCGGCAGGATGAGGAACACCTGCCCGCCCGCCTCGAACACGGTGACCTCGACCGGGTCGCCGATCACGTCGAAGACGGCACCGGTGACGTCACCGAGCAGCCCGCCGATCCCCCCGAGCAGACCGCCGCCGTCCGATACGGCGGTGCCCACCTGCATGGTGCCCGAGCCGATGAAGGTGATCGCCTCTCCGTTCAGCGTCGCGGTGCCGGTGTCGCCGGGGCCAAGCACCCCGTCATCCTCTTCGAAGGTGGCTGTGATCGGATCACCCAGCGCCGTGAATGCAAACGTGTTCGCGTTCAGACCTGCCAGCGTGACGTCTGCGCCGAGAACAGCGTTGAACGGAGTAACAGTGGTAATTGTACGTGTCATTCGAGCCTCGGGTGATCCGACCGAGACCGCGGTAAGCCGACTGGGGAGAGTGAGTCAAATACTTGAAATGAATATATTTTATTTTTTTCTCGAGCTGAAACCTTTGACTTTCGCGTCCCGTTTATACCCAGTTGGACGGCTGGTATGTGACTGTCGAAAACGATGATTTTGCACAATAATTAAGCAGGTCTCGCCCACCCGCGGGGGGCGGCACCGGCCGTCGCGCAAGGGCGCGCGGAGGCCGCGCTGGATCGTTGACCGGGCCGATGCGGTGGCCTATTTCATGGCTCCCCTGACCCTGCCGGAAAATCGCTGCCATGACCCGTTTCGCCGCCCCCATCGCCGAACAGATCTGGGATATGAAATACCGCCTGAAAGAGGCGGACGGCACGCCCATCGACCAGTCGGTCGAGGATACCTGGCGGCGGATCGCCCGTGCGCTGGCCTCGGTCGAACAGGACGCCGCGGGCTGGGAAGATCGGTTCTACACCGCGCTCGAGGATTTCAAATACCTGCCCGCGGGCCGGATCGTGGCGGGCGCTGGCACGGGGCGGTCGGTGACGCTGTTCAACTGCTTCGTGATGGGCACGGTGCCCGACAGCATGGGCGGCATCTTCGACAACCTGAAAGAGGCCGCTCTGACCATGCAGCAGGGCGGCGGGATCGGCTATGATTTCTCGACCATCCGGCCCAAGGGGGCCGAGGTGCATGGCGTGGCCGCCGATGCCTCCGGTCCCTTGTCCTTCATGGATGTCTGGGACGCGATGTGCCGCACGATCATGTCGGCGGGCTCGCGCCGCGGCGCGATGATGGCGACGCTGCGCTGCGACCACCCGGATATCGAGGCCTTCATCGACGCGAAATCCGACCCCGCGCGGCTGCGCATGTTCAACGTTTCGGTGCTGGTGACCGACGCCTTAATGGAGGCGGTCGAGGCGGATGGCCCGTGGGAGCTGACCTTCGGCGGTCGCGTCTATCGCACCCTGCAGGCGCGCGACCTGTGGAACAAGATCATGCGCGCCACCTATGATTACGCCGAACCGGGCGTGATCTTCATCGACCGCATCAATGCCGAGAACAACCTGAGCTACGCCGAGACCATCGCGGCGACGAACCCCTGCGGCGAGCAGCCGCTGCCGCCCTACGGCGCCTGCCTGCTGGGGTCGGTCAACCTTGCGCGGCTGGTCGATGATCCCTTCACCGAGGCGGCAAGGATCGACGAGGGCAAGCTGGCCGACCTGGTCGCGCTCTCGGTGCGGATGATGGACAATGTCGTCGACGCCTCGCGCTTCCCGCTCGAGGCGCAGGCGCAGGAGGCCGCGGCCAAGCGCCGGATCGGTTTGGGGGTCACGGGCCTTGCCGATGCGCTGGCGATGATCGGGCTGCGCTATGGCTCCGAAGCGGCCGCTACGAAAACCGGCGAATGGATGGCGGCCATCGCCAACGCGAGCTATCGCGCCTCGGCCCTGCTGGCGCAGGAAAAGGGGGCGTTTCCGCTCTATGACGCGGCGGCCTATGCCAAGGCCCCGATGGTCAAGCGGCTCTCGCCCGAGGTGCAGGCCCTGATCGCCGAGCACGGGTTGCGCAACGCGCTGCTGACCTCGATCGCGCCCACGGGCACGATCTCGCTTTTCGCGGGGAACGTGAGTTCCGGGATCGAGCCGATCTTCGCCAATTCCTACACCCGCAAGGTGTTGCAGCCCGACGGGACCCGCACCGAGGAAGAGGTGGTGGATTACGCCGTCGCCGCATGGCGCGCGGCCAAGGGCGACACGCCCCTGCCCGAGCATTTCGTCACCGCCCAGACGCTTGCGCCGATGGATCATGTCCGGATGCAGGCCGCCGCCCAGCCCTGGATCGACAGCTCGATCTCCAAGACGATCAACGTGCCCGCCGACATCTCCTTCGAGGATTTCAAGGACGTCTACACGCAGGCCTACGCCACCGGCTGCAAGGGCTGCACGACCTACCGCCCCAATGACGTGACCGGCTCGGTCCTGTCGGTCAGCGAAAGCTCCGACAAGCCCGAGGGTGTCGAGGCCGCCGAGGCCGCCGGGGGCGAGATCATCTACATGTCCGAGCCGCTGGACCGGCCCGCCTCGCTGGAGGGGCATACCTACAAGGTCAAGTGGCCCGACAGCGAGCATGCGCTCTACATCACGATCAACGATATCGTGCTGGCGGGCCACCGGCGGCCCTTCGAGGTCTTCATCAACTCCAAGAACATGGAGCATTTCGCCTGGACCGTGGCGCTGACGCGGATGATCTCGGCGGTGTTCCGGCGCGGCGGCGACGTGAGTTTCGTGGTGGAGGAGCTGAAGGCCGTCTTCGATCCGCGGGGCGGTGCGTGGATGAACGGCAAGTATGTTCCTTCGATCCTTGCCGCCATCGGCGGCGTGATCGAACGGCACATGATCGCCATCGGTTTCCTCGAAGGCGAGGGGATGGGCCTGAAATCCGACCCGCAGGCGCAGGTCGTGAACCTGGGCCAAAAGCCCGGCCCGGCCTGCCCGAATTGCGGCCAGTTCGACATGCGCATGGCCGAGGGGTGCCTGACCTGCAACAGCTGCGGCTATTCCAAGTGTAGCTGAGGGACGGGGCAGGAGGGCCTGATGTGGCTTTCCCTGCCAAAGCGCGGATGAAGGCGGCTCTGACCTGGAACAGACGGTCGTCCTGCTCTCGGTCTGTGTAACCCCGCGCAGCGGCGGGCAGCCCGCATCATCATGAAGAACAAGCAAGTTCCGCGAATGCGGGGGCAAGCCCCGATGATGCCACCAGCACCGAGTTTCCGACGGCCCAGCACTCGGGCGACCAGTAGTCCGACACGCACGCCCCCGCGGCCTCGGCGATGGCCAGTCCTGCGGCAACGTCCCAGGGCATGATACGTTCCTCCCAGAATCCGTCCGTCCGTCCGGCGGCGGCCCAGGCCAGCCCCAGGGCACCCGATCCCATGAAACGGTAAAGGCAGTCGCGGGCCAGCAGCCTGCCGATCAACGCGGCATGGCGGACCCGGTCGGACTGGAGGTTGAAGCCAAGGCCCAGGGTTGCCTCGGACAGCGGGCGCCCGGCGGACACCCGGATGGGTTGGCCGTTCAGCCGCGCGCCCGCGCCCGCGATGCCGGTGAAGGTCTCATTCATATTCGGATCACGGATCACGCCCAGCACAGGGCGACCACGGTGCAACAGGCCGACCGACAGGCACCAATGCGGCACGCCGCGGACGAAGTTCGACGTTCCGTCGATCGGGTCCACGACCCAGGTCAGATCCCCGACCGCCCCGCCGCTTTCCTCGCCGTAGAACCCGGTGTCGGGAAAGGCACGCGCCAACGCCTCGCGCAGGGCGGTCTCGGTCTCGCGGTCCACGTCCGAGACGAGATCCTGCCGACCCTTGGCGTTGACCTCGTAATCCCGCGCGCGGAACCGGATCAGCGCGGCTTGCCCGGCCTCTGCCAGCGTCGCCTCGACGACATCCAGCCGCCGCTTCAGATCGGTCACATCCATTCGGGCGCCTTTCGATGTCACAAGAAGAACTGCGCCTTGAGCGCCTTGAGCGCCGCGCCGGTGGCGGCGGGTTCGCCCTCGGCCCGGCTGGGCAGAAGGCGCGGCCGGGGCAGGCCCGCGTGATAGCGGGCCCTTTGGGGAAAGCGGACGCGCGCGATCAGCATCTCGGCCAGCGCCGGGGGGATCTGGCCGCCGAAGACGATGGCCTCGGGATCGAGAATGCCGTGCAGGCCGACCACGATCCGGTCGAGCTGCGGCATGATCCGGTCGATCCACTCCGCGACGCCGGGCCAGGCGGGATCGAAGCGGTGGCGCAGATCCTCGACGCCCGCGACATCGACGCCCTGCGCGCGCAGCGCCCGGACCAGCGGGTTCAGCGCCGGGCGGTCGGCATCCTCGCCCGGTCCGGTGAAGATGGTCGAGAACTCGCCCGCATTGCCGTTGTGCCCGGTCATCGCCGTGCCGTCGATCACGATGCCGCCGCCGAAGCCGTAGTCGAAGGCGAGATAGGCAAAACTTGCCACCTCCTGCCCGACGCCATTCAGTGCTTCGCCAATGGCGCCCGCGGTCGCGCTGTTCTCGTGGAAGACGTCGAGCCCGAACAGGCCGGTCAACTCGTCGGTCAGGTCGACGAGCGACCAGTCGCGCAAGGGCTCGGGCGCGTTGAAGCAGCGGGGCGCCGCGAAATAGCCGGGCATTGTGAAGCCCAGCCCGCACAGCCGCGCGCGGTCGATACCGACCTCCGCCATCAGCCGCTCGGCCTCGGCGCGGATGCGGGGAAGCGCCTCGGCGCGGGCGGACATGTCCATCGGCAGCCGCCGCTCGGCCACGAGGCGGCAGGACAGGTCGACAAGGCACAGAACCGCGCCGTCGGTATTGATCAGAAGCCCGAGCGCATGGGCGGCATCGGACTTCACCGAGACGCGCGGGCTGGGCTTGCCGGGCCCCGAGGGCGCGGCCTGCTCGACCTGCAACAGGCCCAGATCGACGATCTGCCCGACAAGGCGATGCACCGATTGCTGGGTCAGGTCGGTCAGGTCCGTCAGCGTCGAGCGCAGAATCGGCTGATGCCGCCGGATCAGGTCCAGAAGCGCGCGCTGGTTGCGGGTGAGGATCGGGAAGTCGGTCATAAAATCATTTTATATCAGAAATTTATGCAGCGTCACGGCGCAGTGTCCGAAGTTTATTCTTTCCGTCATTATTTTTACACACTATGCGTGATATCAAATACACGCAACGTGTAATACTATCTGCGCGACATTGGTGCGCCGCGGGCTTTACGGGGGGAGAGACACATGCCGCGCATTGATATCGAGGGCGTCGCAATGCGCTTCGGCCAGGTCGATGCCTTGAAGGACGTGTCGCTGCGCGTGCCCGAAGGGGCCTTTGTCACGCTTCTGGGGCCTTCGGGCTGCGGCAAGACCACGCTTCTCAACATCATCGCGGGGTTCCTTGCCCCCACCCGCGGGCGCGTGCTGTTCGACGGACAGGATGTCACCGGCCTCCGCCCCGAGGCCCGCGATACCGCGATGTGCTTTCAATCCTACGCCTTGTTCCCGCATCTCAGCGTGCAGGAGAACATCGCCTTCGGTCCCCGGCAAAAGCGGGTGGAGCGGTCCGAGACCGCCCGTCGCGTGACCGGACTCATGGAGCAGCTGGGCCTTGCGCCTCATGCCGCGAAGCTGCCCAACGCCCTGTCGGGTGGCCAGCAGCAGCGCGTGGCGCTGGCTCGTGCGCTGGCCGTGGCGCCAGGGGTGGTGCTGTTCGACGAGCCGCTGTCGAACCTCGACGCCAAGCTGCGCGATCAGGTCCGCACCGAGATCCGCGACCTGCAGAAGCGCGTGGGCTTCACGGCGGTCTATGTCACCCATGATCAGGCCGAGGCGCTGGCCATGTCCGACACGGTCTTCTTGCTGAACGGCGGCGTGATCGAGCAGTCGGGCAGCCCGCGCGACATCTATTTCCGCCCGCGCACGCGCTTCGTCGCCGATTTCATCGGCGCGGCGAACCTGCATGACGGCGCGATCGCAGGCGGGGCGATGGACACGCCCTTCGGCCCGGTCCCGGTCGATGCGCCAGATGCCGCCCATCGCACGCTGTGCTGGCGGCCCGAGGTGGTGCGGCTGTCCGACGTCGGGGCCCTGTCGGGCAAGGTCGCACATGTCGCCTTCCAGGGCGGCTGGCTCGACCTGTTCGTGACGGCGGGCGACCAGACCCTGCGCCTCCAGGTGCCCGGCACCCACGACATTCCCGAGGGGGCGGCAATCCGCTTCGACATCCCGCGCGACGGCGTGGTCGTGCTGAAGGACGGCGCCGATGCCTAAGGCGGTGAAACTGGTCCTGTTGCTCACGCCCGCCTTCGGGCTCGTCGTGGTGATGATGTCGCTCGTGATCTGGCGGGCGGTGGCGCAATCCTTCGGCCTTTACAATTTCAACGGCGAGGATCTTCTCAGCCTGCGCCACTGGGCCGAGATGTTCGGCACGCGGCGCTACTGGAACGCGCTGGAATGGTCGGCTTATGTGGCGACCACCTCGGCGCTGATCACGCTTGCCATCGCCTATCCGCTGGCGCTGTGGCTCAGGAAACCCTTCGCCGGCTCCTACCTGCTCTCGGCGCTGGTCAAGGCGCCCTATTTCGTGCCGGGGCTGGTGGCGGTGTTCCTGCTGCTCAACGTCATCGCCTATCACGGCATCGTCAATCAGGCGCTGATGTGGCTGGGGCTGACCGACCGCCCGATCCGGCTGCAGAATGACCGGGGCGGCTATGGCCTGATCGCGCTTCAGGTCTGGAAACAGCTGCCGCTGGCCTTTCTGCTGCTGCAGGGCGCGGTGCAAGCGATCCCGGACCCGGTGCTGAACGCCGCGCGCGATCTGGGCGCGGGCACGGTCGCGCGGTTCCGCAAGGTGGTGCTGCCGCTCACCGCGCGGGCGATGCAGGCGGCCTCGATCCTGATCTTCATCAACGTGGCCGGCGATTTCACCTTCCAGGCGACTGTCGGCCCGACCCGCGAGAACAGCCTCGCCACGCTGATGGTGCAATACCAGGGCACGAATTACGGCGACTGGAACGCCGCCGCCGTCGTGGGCGTCACGCTGATGGGCCTGTCGCTGGTCGGGGCGGTGGTCTTCACCGCGCTGGTGCAGGGTCTGACCCGCGCGATGGAAAGGGCCTGAGATGCTGACACTGCCCCGCCTCCAGACCCTGCTTGCCGGCCTTTTGACCGGGGTCTTCCTGCTGTGGCTGATCGTGCCCTTCGCCATGGCGCTGCTGTGGTCGCTCGTCGATCCGGGCACGCCCTGGAGCTACCCCGACGTCCTGCCCCCGGCGCTGTCCTTCGAGCGCTGGACCCTGATGTGGGAGACGACGACGCTCTCGACGGCGATGTTCAACTCCTACACGCTGGCCCCGGTGGCGGCGATCACCGCGATCCTTCTGGCGGCGCCCACGGCCTATGCCTTTGCCCGGATCGACTTTCCCGGCAAGGCGGCGGCGCAGATCGTCACGCTGACGCCGCTGGTGCTGCCCGGCTTCGTGACGGCGGTCTTCTTCGCCTCGATCCTTGTCTCTTTCGGGGTCTATTCGCGCTACGGCGCGATCCTTCTGGGGCATGTCGTGCTGTTCATCCCCTACGCGGTGCGCATCCTGACGGTCAGCTTCGCGCAGGTGAACCAGGAGGTGATCAACGCCGCCCGCGACCTCGGCGCCTCGGGTTGGGGCGTGTTCCGCGTGGCCTTCTGGCCGGTGCTGAAACCCGGCGTGCTGGCCTCCTTCCTGATCGTCTTCATCCTGTCGATCGAGGAATTCGCGCTGGCCTTCATCGTCGGCAGCCCGTCCTTCACCACGATCCCGACGATCCTGTTCTCCTACCTCGGCTACGATTTCATCCGCCCCAACGCGGCGGTCGTGGCGCTGATCCTCGTCGTTCCCAACGTCCTTCTGATGCTGGTTCTCGAACGGCTCCTGCAATCGGCCAACCCCGCCAACGTGTCGGGCAAGGGCTGATGACCGCCCCGCGCAACCACCCTGTCCAAACCGGAGACCCATCCATGTTCCGCAGTCTGATCCTTGGCACCACCGCCACAATCGCCCTCGCCGCCGCCGCACAGGCGGACGAGGCCCTCCTGTCCATGACCTGGGACGAGATCGTCGCCCAGGCCCAGGAAGAAGGCCAGGTCACCTGGTATGTCTGGTATTTCGAGCCCGAATTCCGCGCCATCGTCGCCGATTTCGAGGCCGCGACCGGCATCACCGTCACCATTCCCGACGTCAACTCGGCCGATGATGTCCTCAACAAGGTGATCGCCGAGCAGGGTCTCGAGACCACCGATGTGGACCTGATCGCCATGGGCGGCGCCACGGCGCTGCGCATCGAGCCCTCCGAGTTGTTCATGGGCCCCTTTCTGCCCGCGCTGCCCGCCGCCGACACCCGCCGCGACACGATCGAGGGCGGCGACTGGCAGGGCTATGCCGTGCAATACTGGGGCAACCAGACCGGTATCGGCTATGATCCCGACCGCGTGACCGAGGCAGAACTGCCCCAGACCATCGAACAACTCGAAGCCTGGATGGCGGCCAATCCCGGCATGTTCGGCTTCAACTTCGAGAACGGCGGCTCGGGCCCCTCGCTGATCCACAACGTGGCGCGCAACATCCTCGGCGTGACGATGGACAGCACCGTGACCGAGACCCCGGACCTGCAGCCGGTCTATGACTGGTTCATCGAGAACGAGGACAATTACGTCATCACCGCCTCGAACGCGGATTCGATCACTCGCATGAACGCCGGCGAATTCTCGATGATCGCGGTTTGGGAAGACCACATCGGCGGCCTGATCCGGCGCGGCGAAGTGGCCGACCGCTTCCAGGTCTATGTCCCCGATTTCGGCATGAACGGCGGCGGCAATGTCGTGGCCATCCCGCAGAACGCGGCCAACCCCGCGGCGGCCATGGTGCTGGCGGAATGGCTGTCCTCGGCCGAGGTGCAGACGCGCTTCAATGCCGAGTTCGGCACCGCGCCCGCCAACAGCGAGGCAGACAGCAGCTTTGCCCTGATCCCCGCCGAGGATCGTGCCAACCAGACCGTCTGGGGCGCGCCGCTGCCGTCGGGCGATGTGGTTCCCGCGATGATCGAAAACGTGTTCCAGCGCTGAACACCCGCCTTGCGGGGTGGGCCGCCCGGCGCGGCCTTCCCCCTCCTGTTCCGCGCCGCCCCATCGCAGAGGTCGGGCGCCCGACTTCCACCCCGAGGACTTTCATGACCGACACCCCGGTTTCGCTCAACGCAGCACTTGCCCGGCTCCGCACCCACCCGCTGATCGTCGCCCATCGGGGCGACTGGCGCAGCCTGCCCGAGAATTCGGTCGCAGCGATGCTTTCGGCGCGCGACGTCGGCGCGGACATGGTCGAGATCGACGTCCAGACCATCGCGGATGGGACGCTCGTGGTGATCCATGACGACACGCTTGACAGGACCACCGGGGCTTCGGGCGCGGTGGCCGACCTGTCCTCCGAGGCGCTGGCAGGTCTGCGCCTGCGTGCGGGCTCCGGAGGGGACGGGGCCCCGCTGACCGATCACGCGCTGCCGACGCTCGAGGCGATGCTGGACACCTTGCGCGGAAAGGTTCTGGTGAACATCGACACGAAACATGCCCGCGATCTGGATGCGGTCGCCGCTTTGGTGATCTCGATGGGGATGCAGGATCAGGTGCTTCTGAAAATGTCCGTGACGCGGCCCGGCGAATTCAGCGATGCGCCGTGGTATGGAAAGGTGCCCTTCATGCCGTTGTGCATGGGCCTGTCAAAAGGTGCGCTTGTCGGGACGATCCTGCCCATCGCGCAGGCTGCCCGCGCGCCGCTGGTCGAGCTCGATTTCCATGATCTCGCCGATGTCGCCGCCCTTGAGGCAGCCCTTCGTCCGCTTGGAACGGGGATCTGGGTCAACACGCTCGACCCGGTCCACTCGCTTGACCTGAACGACAGCCGGGCGGTTCAGGACCCGACGAAGGTCTGGGACGTGCTGCTCGGCGCGGGCGTGCGCGCCATCCAGACGGATCGGGCGGAAGCGCTGGCACGGCATCTCGCGCGCGCGCCTGCGGCAGCACCTGCCTGAAAAGGCCACCGCAACCGGCCCGTGACTGTTGGCCGATCAGGTCGCGCGGACCCGCACTGGTCGTGGCAGGCATCATGGACAAGGCCCGCCGCAAGCACCTGCGGACTCAAGGGACCGCTTCCGCGGCGCTGGACCGCGGCAGCCGAATTTTGCCCAGGGTCTGCGGTGGGCCGCAATCGCCCGCCCCGCTGCGCGAGATCAAAGTTCCGCGCTCCGGGCGATTGCTCAACCTGCGCCCATCGGCGCAAACACCAACCGGGCTCCGGTCGCGGCTGGATGACAGTTCACTGGCAGGTCACTCCGCTCGGTTGACCGCGAAGAACCGACGCACCGGCCCGTATTGCAGGGCGCTGGCGTGGCTGACGAGGTAATCGTCGCCAGCGATCGCACCGCCCTCCAACTTCAGCGTGCGCAAGTCGTCGGCCCTTGGCGCTTCGTGGTCGAGAACCGGACCCAGTCCGAAGCCGCGGCGCACCGCTTCGGCCACGGCTTCGCGCGTGGCGACCTCGAAGGCGATGCGCGGAACCAGGCCTGCGGCCTCGAAAGCCTCCATCAGCAGGGAGCGGGTGAAACTGCCGCGTTCGCGCAGCACGATGGGCTCTGACGCCAGCTCGCGCAGCGACAGCGTGGTTGCGGGATGGCTCTTGGGCACGATGACCGAAATGCTCTGACGGCGGAAGAACTGGCAGTGATAGGGCGGTTTCGGCGCGCGCAGCCCGATCATGATCACGTCGAGATCGTAATCGTCCAGCGCCGCGAAAAGCTCGGTGGAATTGGCCGCGCGCAGCTCCAGCACGGTGCGCGGATCGGCGCGGCGGAAGACGTCGGCCGCATCCAGGGCGATCTGCGGCGCCGAGAAGCCGAAGCGCAGCGGCGCGCTATGCGAGCGGGAGATGTCGCGCACCGCGTTCAGGGTCAGCGCCAGTTCCCCCAGCCCGCGGCGCACCACGGCCGCGATATCCGCGCCCTGTTCGCTGACCGCAAGCCGCCGCCCGCTGCGCCGGAACAGCGACACGCCCAGTTCCGCCTCCAGCCGCCGGATCTGCGTCGAGACCGCCGGTTGGCTGACCCCCAGCAGGCGCGCGGCATCGCCCACACCCCCGGCTTCGACCACGGTCAGGAACACCCGAAGGCGGCGGAGGGTGGCGTCATCCTCGGGGCGGGGGGCATGGGGGATCGGCGCTGTCATCGGCTGATCCATAACTTCGGTTTATGAAATCTGCGCAACGATAATGACAGACATCTTCCCTTCGCAGGAGGCCGCTACCCAAGCCTTGGCGCATCCCGAATCGGCGCCGGAGCAACAAGCGAGCCGGACCCATGAAATACCTCCTTTCCGTCAGCCTGATCGCGCTTGGCAGCGCGGCCTGGGCCAATTGCCCCGAGGCCACCGTCGTGGACCCGATGGGCGTTGCCCCGGGGGCCTATCCCCAGCAATTCGACCTGTCGGAGTTCCAGACCGCCGCAGGCTGCGAGATGAGCTTTCGGGAAAATCCCGAGATCGCGGCACTGAACGCGCGTATCCAGGGCAACCCCGACACGCTGCCGCCGGTGGCCGAGCGCCTGCCCGCCGAACCGCTGGTCGTGCTGCCCTACGAGATGATCGGCCAGTATGGTGGCCGCCTCGACGGCATGTCGAACGCGACCGAGGCCGGCACCTCGGACCTTCTGTCGGTGCGCCACGTCAACCTCGTGCGCTTCGCCGATGACCTCGTCACCATCGTGCCCAATGTCGCCCGCGATTTCGAGTGGAACGAAGATTTCACCCAGCTGACCTTCTCCCTGCGCGAAGGGCACCGCTGGTCGGACGGCGCGCCCTTCACCGCGCATGACGTGACCTTCTGGTACAACCACATGGTCATGGACACGAATGTCATCGAAAGCCCCCGCGCGCTGTGGATGGCCGACGGCCAGCCCTTCGAGGTCGAGGCGCTGGACGACACCACCGTCGTGTTCCGCCTGCCCAGCCCGCTGCCGGGCCTTCTGGCCAGCTTCGCCGCCGATTTCGCGCAGCCCTTCCAGCCGCGCCACTTCCTCGGCCAGTTCCACCCGGCCATCGACGAGAATGCCGATGCCAACGCCCAGGCGCTCGGCTTCGAAAACGGCTACGCCGCCATCGCGCATTACTACGGCGGGTCCGACTGGAAAGACGTGCCCTCGCCGCTGCTGCGCGATCCGTCGACCGTCGAAAGCCTTCCGGCCGCCGTGGTGCCGACGCTCGAGGCCTTCATCACCGTGGAAGACACGACCGAAGGCCGCCGCTACGTCGCCAACCCGTTCTTCCACATGGTCGACACGGCCGGCAACCAGCTGCCCTACATCTCGGAAATGGACGAGCGTTATGTCTCGGACAACGAGGTCCGCGTGCTGCGCATGGTCAACGGCGAGATCGACTACAAGTCGCAATCCGTGACCCTGCCCGACGCCCCCACGCTGCTCGATGGGGCCGAGGCGGGCGGCTACACCATCGACCTGCGCCCGCAGATCGGGATGCCGGTCTTCGGCTTCAACGTCACCGCCGCCGATGAGGCGCGCCGCGAGGTGTTTCTCGACCGCGATTTCCGCCTGGCGATGAGCCACGCGATCAACCGCCCCGAGATCAACTCGGTCGCCTTCTTCGACCTGGGCGAGCCGCGCGCCTACCTGCATTTCGACCCGGTTCCGCCCTTCGCCACCGAAGAGCAGGCGACCTATGGCACGGCCTTCGACCCCGAAACGGCGGCCGAGCTGCTCGACGGCGTGGGCCTCGTGGACAGCGATGGCGACGGTGTGCGCGAGCTCAACGGCGAGCCCTTCACGCTGACGATGCAGTTCTCGACCCAGGGCCTCTCGACGGCCGTGGCCGAACTGGTCGCCCAGCACTGGACCGACGTGGGCATCCCCACGACGATCCGCGAAGTGACCTCGGACGAGTATCGCGCCGCGCAGGCCGCCAACGAGCTGGACGTGATCAGCTGGACCAAGGGCCAGCCGATCCCGATCGTTCTGGGCTCGGCCGAGCAGCTTCTGCCGCCCTTCGGCGGGTTCTTCGACGCCCGCACCGGCATGCTCTGGGCGCGCTGGATCGAGACCAATGGCGCCGAGGGCATCGAGCCGCCGGCATGGACCTCCGAGCTGGCCGAGACCGTGGCCGCATGGCAGCAGCACCAGCCGGGCACCGAGATGTCGAACGAGCTGGGCCAGGACCTGGTGCGCCAGATCCTCGAGGCCTTCATGTTCATCGGCACGGTGCAGGCCCCGAACCCGGTCTACCACGCGAACGCGCTGGAGAACTTCATGCCGCCGCAGACCTGGAGCTACGAATACTACCGCATGTATCCGTATCGCCCGCAGCAGTGGTGGCTGAACGAGTGATCCCGCTCTGAACCTGACACCGGGGCGGCCCCAGTTACCGGGCCGCCCCATCCCATTTCCGGACAGACTGCCATGGTCGCCTTCGCCCGTTTCCTCGCGCTTCGTTTCGCCGCCGCCATGGCGACGATGCTTCTGGTCAGCCTGATCGTCTTCAGCCTGATGGAGCTGGTGCCGGGCAATTGCGCGGAACGCTACATCGCCTACAAGGCGACCCAAGGTTTCGTGGTGACCGACGCCGATATCCGCGCCGAGGAGGTGCGGATGGGCCTCGACAGGCCCTATCTCGTGCGCTGGCTGGACTGGATCAGCGGCGTCTTCTTCCGCTTCGAGCTGGGCGAGAGCTGCCTGTGGCGCGTCGATGTGGGCCAGCTGATCGGCGACAAGCTCCTGATTTCTCTCGCCTTGGCCGGCGGCGCGCTGGTGCTGACCTATCTCGTGTCCGTGCCCGTCGGCATCGCCTCGGCGGCCCTCAGGGGCGGCTGGCTCGACGGCGGCTTGCGCATCCTGTCCTACCTTGGCCTTGCGCTGCCGAATTTCCTGCTGGCGCTGGCGATCATGCTGGCCTCGACGATCTGGTTCGGGGACACGCTGACGGGCCTCTTCTCCGAGGAGTTCCGCGATGCGCCATGGTCCTGGGCGCGGTTCCTCGATTTCCTGTCGAACGCATGGCTGCCGATCCTGATCCTGGGCTGGTCGGCCATGGCGATCCAGATCCAGACCGTGCGCGCGCTGATGTCGGACGAGCAGGGCAAGCTTTACGTCACCGCCGCGCGGGCGCGCGGGCTGTCGGGCTGGCGTCTGTTGATGCGCTATCCCGCGCGGCACGCGCTGGGGCCGGTGGTGAATTCCGTGGGTTTCGACCTCAACCGCATCTTCAACGACCTGCCCATCGTCGCCGCCGTGCTGATCCTGACGGAAGCGGGCGCACTCCTGCTCGAGGCGCTGGCGCGCTCGAACGACCAGCAGCTCGCGGGCGCGATCATCCTGTCGATGACGCTGGCGATCGTGGCGCTGAATTTCGTGACCGACGTGATCCTCGCCGTGATCGACCCGCGCATCCGCAAGGGGTTCTTCGCATGAGCCTGATCGACCGCATCCGCCCGCACCGCCGCGACCGAACCGGACGCTCGCGCGAAGACTACTACACCGCCTCGCAGGGGCAACTGGTGTGGCAGCGGTTCCGCGCCAACCGCACCGCGCGCGTGGCGCTTTACGTGCTGGTCTTCTTCGTCCTGTGCGGGCTCTTCGCGCCCTTTCTGTCGCCCCATGACCCGACCGCCGCCGGGCGCAACGCCGATTACACCAACGGCGCGCCGCAGATTCCGCAATTCTGCGATGCCGCGGGCTGTTCGCTGCGCCCCTTCATCCACGGGGTCGAACGCTATCGGGGGGCCGACACCAATTTCCGCTGGGTGACGCGGGCCACGGAAGACCGCAATTACCTGACCTTCCTGCCGCGCGGATACGAGTATCGCCTGTTGGGCGTGATCCCGATGGACCGGCACCTGTTCGGCGTCGAGACGGGCTTCATCCACATTTTCGGCACCGATGCGCAGGGCAAGGACATCTTCAGCCGCACCATGCATGCCATCGGTGTCAGCCTTGCCGTGGGGTCCGCGGGGGTGCTGATCTCCTTCGTGTTGGCGCTGGTGATCGGGGGCGTCGCGGGCTATTTCGGCGGCTGGGTCGATACGGTGCTGCAGGCGCTGATGGACACGGTCAAGACGGTGCCGACCATCCCGCTCTTCATGGCGGTGGCGGCTTTCATCCCCGACACCTGGACCGCGGAACAACGCTTCTTCTTCATCTCGCTGGTGCTTGGCCTATTGGGCTGGGGCACGCTGGCGCGGCGCATCCGCACCCATGTTCTGGCCGAGCGCACGGCCGATTACGTGCTGGCCGCGCGCATGTCGGGGGCGGGCCCCGGCCATGTGATCCGCCGCCACCTGCTGCCCAGTTTCACCAGCTACATCATCGTCGATCTGGTGATCTCGTTCCCCTACATGGTGCTGGCGGAAACATCGCTCTCCTTCATCGGGCTGGGCCTCAAGGACCCGGTGAATTCGCTGGGCGTCATGCTGCAGAACGTGACGCGGGTGGATGTGCTGCTGAATTACCATTGGTATTTCATCCCCGTTCCGATCTTCGTCGCCATCGTGCTGGCCTTCGTCTTCGTGGGCGATGGTCTGCGCGATGCCGCCGATCCCTATGCGGAGAAACGTTAGGATGGGCGGGCTTCTGACGGTGCGCGACCTGACGCTGACCTTCGGCACGGACGAAGGGCCGGTGACGGCGGTGGACGGTGTGACCCTCGACATCGAACCGGGCGAGGTGCTGGGGCTGGTGGGCGAAAGCGGATCGGGCAAGTCGGTCACGGCCAAGGCGCTGATGCGGCTGAACCCCTCCAATGCGCGCTACGGGGCGGGCAGCCGAATGACCCTGACAGACGCGGGGCAGGAGATCGACATCCTGTCGCTCAAGGGCGCCAAGGCGCTCAGGCAGGTGCGTGGCGACAAGATCTCGATGATCTTCCAGGAACCCATGGCCAGCTTCGCCCCTGCGATCACGATCGGCAAGCAGATGGTCGAGCAGCTGCAGCTTCACCGCGGCCTGTCGCGCAGCGATGCGCGGATGCTCTCCATCGAGATGCTCGAGCGGGTCGGCATTTCCGAGCCCGGTGCGCGCTTCGATCAATACGCCTTCGAGCTGTCGGGCGGTATGCGCCAGCGCGCGATGATCGCCATGGCGCTGTCGACCAGGCCCCGGCTTCTGATCGCGGACGAGCCGACCACCGCGCTCGATGTCACCATCCAGGCGCAGGTGCTCGACCTGATGAAGGAGCTGGTGGGCGAATTCGGCATGGGCATCCTGTTCATCACCCATGACCTTGGCGTGATCGCCCAGACCGCCGACCGCGTCGCGGTCATGTATCTGGGCCGCATCGTCGAGGAG
>JAOARA010000075.1 GCA_025211115.1 Roseicyclus sp.
CCGGGCCGGCCGGATCATCCTCGGGCGGGGTGAAGGTCATGCGGCCCACCCCGCGCGCGTCGATGACGATCTCGGCGCCGATGCCGCCACCGCCGGGGACCGGGGTGGGGGCGGGGGCGGGGACGGAGAAGCCCGCCGGGCGGCCTGCGAGGTCGAGCGCCCAATCCATGCGCCGCCCGTAGCCGCAGCCCAGGTCGACACAGATCCGGTTTCCCGCCGCATCGTCGCGCACCGGGCAAAAGGATGCACCGGCCCGCCCGTCGCTCTCGAAGCTGCGCCAGCTTGCGTCGGCCGTCGGGTCGCGGGTGGCCACGACTGCGATCTGCGACAGGTCACAGCGCGCCAGAGCCCCGGCCTCCACCACGGCAGCCAGCTCCGGAACCGCGGTCATGTCGCCGCCCGCCTCTGCCAGAAACCGCCCCGGCGCGCCGTCGGCGTTGAACCGGACCACCGGCGCGGATTTGGGGTCGGCCTCGGGCAGGAGCGGCGCGACGCGCAGTTCACCCGGTGCCATGGGCGCGCCCGGCAGGCAGTCCGGGCAGGCGCGCCAGCGGTCGAGGAACAGGATGTCGCCGCCTTCCCAGCCGTAAAGCTCGACATGGCCTTGGGCGACCGTGACGCGCGGCCATCGCGCGCAATCGCCGTCGGGGGCGTAACTGCCCATGACGCTGTCGAAATCCACGCCCTGCGCCTGCGCCGGGCCGGGCCCGATGTGCAACGCGCACCATGCGCAAAGGCCAAGCGCCACGAGGAACCGCCTGCCCTGCCTGATCTGGTCGGTCTGATCGCTCATCCATTTGCCCCACTGGCCCACTCGTCACACCCCACCCTTCGGCAGGCCCGGTCGCGCGGCCGGACAAGGCCGCCGTCGTCAGGCAGGATCGTGTCGCCAATGGCGAGTCGCATCAAGCCTTCCTTGCGACCGTGCCGCGGCATGGCCGGTGTCGTGCCCGGCCCGGATCGCGGGGCCGGCACGGGAGAGGGGCGCGTTTTCCTGCAGGAAAACGGGGGAAAACTGCAGTTTTCCCAAACCGCGAAACTGCAGTTTCGCGCCCCCTTCCGACAGCGTTTCACGCTTTCTTAACCCCGCCGGTCTATACCCCTCGCTTGCCATGGCATGGCGGGGGCCGCACCCCCTGCCGCAAACGGGAACGGTCGCCGATCCGGCTGAAGACAGCCCCCAAAGGGCCAAGGACGGATCGGAGGGAACAGCGCAACACCCGGTGCGACATCACCGGGCCGACAGACCGCTTTCGAGCGGCGCCGCTCATCCTGTTGTCCGAATTGCCGCCACAAGATCACGGCATCCCCAGCCAGAGCCACCGCTGACTGCCGCTCCATCCCGACGCGATGCGCGTCGGCCTGCGCGCCTGTCAGCCCTCGTCCTCCTGCGCGATCAGCTCCGCCGCCGTCAGGCTGCGCGGCACGGCCTCGACCCTTGGGGCGTCCTGCAACTCCTCGGCGGGGGATTGCACCACCTGCATCGCCTCGAGCTTGCGCGCGGACGGCAGCACGCGGGCCTCGAGCGAGCCCATGGCGCGGTTGTAGCTGTCGACCGAGCGGTTGAGCGCCGTGCCCACCTTCTGCAGGTTGCCCGCGAAGGTGGCGAGCCGTCCATACAGCTCCTTCGCCTCGCGGTGGATCGCCACGGCGTTCTCGGCCACGGCCTCCTGTTGCCAGCCGAAGGCGATGGTCCTGAGCAACGCGATCAGCGTCGAGGGCGTGGCGATGACCACGCGGGCCTCCATCGCGCGTTCCAGCAAGCCGGGGTCCGATTCGACCGCCGCCGACAGGAACACGTCGCCGGGAATGAACATGACCACGAAATCCGGCGTATCCGCCAGAAGGTCGTGATACCGCTTCGACGACAGCATCCGCACATGGTCGGACACCTGCCGCGCGTGGCGCGTGATCGCCACCTCGCGCGCCTCGGGGGTCTCGGCCTCCAAGGCATCCAGATACCCGTCGAGCGAGGTCTTGGCGTCGATCACCAGCGACCGGCCGCCCGGCATGCGCACGATGGCGTCGGGACGCTGCAGCCCGTCGTCCGTGCGGTGGCTGGTCTCGGTCTCGAAATCGACATGTTCGGTCATGCCGCTCAGCTCGAAGACCTGCCGCAGCTGCATCTCGCCCCAGCGCCCGCGGGTCTTGGGCGCGCGCAGCGCCTGCACCAGCTTGCGCGTCTCGCCCGACAGCTGCGACTGGCCCAGACGCAGCTGCTCCACCTGCTCGCGGATCGCGCCATAAGCGTCGGTGCGGTGCTTCTCCATCTCGCGCAGGATCGTGTCGAAGGCCCCCAGCTTCTCGTTCAGCGGCTTGACCATGCCGTCGATGGCCTTTTGCCGCGCCTCGAGTTCCGCCTTGGCGGTCTCCGAATGGGTGGCGAAACGTTCGGTCACGCGGTCGAGGAAGGCCTTGGAATTGCCCTCAAGCACCTCGTTCGCCAGCGTCTTGAAGCGGCCCTGCAGCGCCTCGTTCAGCCCGCGCAGCTCCTCCAGCCGGGCGGCGTGGGTCCGCTCCACCGTCTCCAGCCGCGCCTCGGCCTGGTTCAGCGCGCCGAGCAGGTCGTCGCGCTCGTCGCGCGCCTCGGAGAGCGCCTGTTCCACCTGCGGCAGGCGCTCGGCGCGGGCCTCCATCACGGCGACCTGTCGGCGCAGGTCTTCCGCCCCCGCAAGCTCGCGGCGGGCCTGCCGCAGCTTTGCGCCGCGCAGGATGAGGGCGACGGCCAGCACGGCTGCGAGGATCAGCGCCAGCACGAGAGAGGCGGGAAGCGGATCGACCGGCGGGCCGCAGGGCGAGCCTGCGCGCAAGGAGGCGGCGCGCCGGGCG
>JAOARA010000076.1 GCA_025211115.1 Roseicyclus sp.
GTTCTCGTCACTGGCCGCGGCCCGCGAGAAGATCACCGCATGGAAGGATGACTACCACCGCAACAGACCCCACTCATCCCTTGGCATTCTCACGCCTCAGGAAGTTGCAACGAAATCGAGCCTGGAAACCAAGGCCGCATGAGGCCAGAAATCAACCGACGGATTCTCCTGAAGACTGGAGGGAAGTCGGGTCTCAGGTCACTCTACCTTACCCCTTCTAACGTTTCCGAGCGCACCCTCTGAGCAGCTTGCCGTCTGCAATGAAGTGGATTGCTCAATCATTAGCTCGAGAAGGATTGAAGATATTCATATCTTGGGCTTTCTTAGATTCCACCACACCTATCGATATCTCTGGATATTTCACGGACACAAACTGGCGAGCGCTTCCCACAATAACGGATATTGGGCGTTTATAAGATAATGGATAGGGCTTTCGGAAGGCTCTGATCGTCGCTCTAGCGCCGTAGATCTGCCAAGAGGCAGCGGTCGCGCCAAGAACCCTGTGCGGCGAACAACCGTGCGGCACGACGCTATCACTCCTACTGCCGAATGATGGCGGTCCCGGCATGTCGCTGTACGCCCGCTCTCCTTGTCGAGAGCGGCGGTAGGCTCGTCGGCGAAAACCACCCTGGGATTAGCGCCTGCCGACGAAGAGCTGCCCGTGAAGGCACTCGTCATTGGGTCGGCCGTTAACGCTCTCCACGAAGCCGGTCTGCATGGGCTTGCCTGACATACTGTAGCGCCATGCGCCGCGGCGTTGCTGTTGCCACTTCCAGAGGATGTTCGAAGTCAGCTCCACGCCGCTATCGCTGAATACCATGCAGGGAAAGCCGAGGACTTACGCGGGCTGGCCCAATTCGCGGGCGGCACGAACACCGGAGATCGAGGTACCGATAACCGTGGCCGGGAAAGTGTCTATCGCACGGCCGCGATGGGTTTGTCATGTGCGGAGCGATAGACGCTACCCGGTCGATGAGTATAGTTGCAGGCCCTGCCCCACCCCATCCCGAGGACCAAATGTCATGACTTCCACCGAACGGCGCCTGACTGCAGCCGAAAGCAAGGGGTTGCGGACGGCCCGCGAGTTGGAGGGGCACCTGGCCTGGCTCGACACGATCACCCCGACCGCCCTTGGCATCCTCTCCATCGCTTCCGGGGTCTATACCTATCTCGGCGTGTCCTCTCTGCTCGAAGACACCGGCGCGATGAGCTTCTTTGCCGCCGTCGCCTATTCCATCGCCGTATCGGTCGGCATCTTCGTGTTCTGGAGCTACATCCTGCGGCTTCTGCCCTCGATGCGAACGGCCAGCGGCTTCCTCGGTTTGACCGTCTCCACGATCGTAGGCTCGCTTGCCATCATCGCGATGTCGAGTTGGCTGAACGCGGCGGCGCTGGCGGGATCGGCAGCGGTGGAACAGCACCTCGCCAATACGGTGCAGGAATACCAAGCCGCGCTGGAAAAGGCCCATGACATAGCCTTGCGGGGCCAAGCACTGGGTCGCGAGGTGGAACGCACGCGCCTTACCTTCGAAGAACTGGCCGATCGCGAGGCGCGCGAGGGTGGCACGACAGGCGTGGCGGGCGACGGAGCCGTCGCACGGCTTCTGGCGCAGACGGCTGACCGTCTGCGGTCGCTCGAGGAAATCATCGCGTCGCAGGACCCCCGCATCGAGGCAGCCTTCGAGGAGGGCAACCGGCTACTCGGCCAGATGCGGGCCCTCACGGTCGCCTCCGGGCCGGTGGAGCAACGCTCGGTCGCGTTTTCCGAGGAAAGCGTCCGTCTGGCCGGCGTGATCGCCAGCCTCAACCAGTATTCGGTCGCGCCGCTGGTCGCGCGGGCGGCGGCGGACCTGCCCGCCAGCATCATCCTGCCCGAGCTTGACGGCGGAACAGCGGCGCTCAGAAATACGCAATCCGAGACCATGGTGGCGGTCTTCGCCTCGGTCGAACGGCTGAGCGCCAGCCTCGGCGATGCGGCGGGCGAGGTGCTGGCCATCGAGCCGCCGCAGGAAACGGCCTACAACCCAATCTCGAGCGCAGATGCGGTGATCCGCTACGCCGGAAGCTTCGTGCCCTCTTGGGCGGGTGCCATCGCCATCGATCTCTTGCCGGGCGTCCTGGTGTTCGTGCTGGCCGTGACACAAGCTGCGATCCGGAGTGGACGGGACGGCCTCAGCATCGAGGAGACTTTGACGTTGGCAGACCTGAAAGCCGCGATCCACGCGATGCGGGATGTCGAGGCGTCGATGGGAGACGCGGACTCAGAGATGCTGCGCCGTCTGCGGTCCGAGCGCGCGACGCCACAGGAGAGGACCCCCGATGCCGATTGAAACGGCGGCCCGGACCGACAAGACCGAACCGGCCCGTCCCCCGTTCACCATCCGGAATGGCCTGCGCTATGCCTTCATCGCGCAGGTGGCGGTGGCGGGGATTGTGCTGCTGGTGGACCTTGGCGACCGCTTGCCGACGAACCTTGGCGACGGCACGACCACGCCTCTGACCGCCCCGGTCCTGCCGGGCGATCAGGTGCGGCGCCACGACCCCGATCGCGCGCTTCCGACCTTCATCGGGCCATCGGAGGCGCCCACGATCACCCTGCCCGAGGATCTTCCGCCGCAACTGAGCTTCAGCCTGCAGACCGAGGAGGACCGGGGCGCCCTGATCGTCGCAACGGGACCCATCGAGCCGGGCGATGCGGACCGCTTCGACGCCTTCCTCGAGGGTCTTGCCGAGGTGCCCGGGCAGGTCGCCCTGCACAGCCCCGGCGGGAATGTCGACGAAGCTCTCGAGATCGGGCGCAGGCTACGTGCGCGCGATCTCTCCACCACCATCCTGCCCGGCACGATCTGCCTGTCGGCCTGTCCCTATATCCTTGCCGCAGGCGTAGAGCGGGCCGTGTCGCTGCGAGGGTCGGTGGGGCTCCATCAGCATTACTACGAAACGCCAGGCTACTTGCCCGCGTTTCTGGCGGTTGAGGACATCCAGCGCAGCCAGGGACGGGCGATGGAATACCTGATCGAGATGGGGATCGATCCGGGTGTCATGCGCTTCGGCCTGTCGACGGCGCCAGAAGACATCTACGTTCTGGTGGAGGCCGAGCTAATCGAAAGCCGGATAGCTACGGCCACCCTGCCCTAAAAAGTGGAAAATAAAGGCGGGCGGTAAGCGGCCGTTCGTTGCGGGCGCGATAAGCCAGACCGGGCCGGTTCGACACGCTTCTGACGCTCGGCCATCCCGACCACGACCAACTGCCTGCTGCGATCAGGTGGCATCTCGGGTCCGACCTCGCAGACGCCGACCTGACAGGCCTCGCGCACCAGTGCATCGGCATGTCAGGTGCCGAGGTCTCAAGGCTTGTCCATTCCGCCCGCGCACTCGCCCGGCGGCAGCGCGAGCCTTTGGCGCTCCACCATCTCGACGCAAGGATCACCGAGACCCTGCCGCCACTCGAAGACGCCCTGCGGTGGCGCGTCGCCGTGCATGAGACAGGTCACGCCATCGCGGCCCACGCCACCGGCCTAGGCACGCCGCGGCGCATCGCGATCCACGCGGGCGGCGGCTACGTGGAGACCCCTGGGCTTTCTGCATCGCCCACGAAGGCCGAAATCGAGGCCGCCCTCGTCATGCCCACGGCCGGCCGCGCGGCCGAACGGTTGCTCCTTGGCGAGGTCTCTGCCGGCGCGGGCGGAGCAAGGGACAGCGATCTCTCGAAGGCGACCTCGCTTGCCGCAGCCCTCGACATCAGCTTCGGGCTCAGCGACGCCCGCATCTGGCGCGCCGCGCCCAAGGATGTGGACGAGGTGCTGCGCGCCGACCCCGACCTCCGCGACCGGGTCGAGGAACGGCTCGAGGATGCGGAACACCGGGCAATGGCCCTGCTGGACGAGAGGAAAGAGAGCCTCGAGAGGCTGGCAAGAAAACTTGCCGGAGACGGAATGCTGGATGGTGACAGGCTTCGGGATCTGCTCTCATCGGAGGGAACGGCGCGCGTCCGGAAGGCAACAGGATCGGCCCGCCAGCTCGATCCGAAAGGTGCGATTTCGCCGTGCCTCGCCTTCGGTCGCGTCATCCACTATCTTGGACAGCGGATCATGGCGCGGATCAACCTCCTGCACGCCCGCCGGACCAAATGATACCCCGCGTGATACCCCGCACCCTGCGCGGAGCAAAAAACGAAACAAATATCAAAGCATTGCCGGAAGGAAAATGGCCGAGCGGACGGGACCGGGGTCGAACGTTCTCTACCCCATAAGCCATTGTTTCTATTTGCTAGACCATATTTGAGATCGCCATCCGCAAAAGAGGCGACTGCCATCCAAAAACAAAACGTCGAAGACCCACGGCTATTCCGCCGCCTGCGCCACGCGGTCCTGCCTTGGCGCCAGCCCGAACTTGCGGGCGTACTCCCGTGAGAACTGGGCCGAGCTCTCGTAACCCACACCGAAGGCGATCTCGGAGACCTTCCCGTTCGTGCTGCGCAAGGCTTCGCGGGCGCGCAACAGGCGCAGGTCTTTCTGGTATTGCAGCGGTGACGTGCCGGTCACCGCCTTGAAATGCTCGAAGAACGCCGAACTGCTCATGCCGGCCCGGTCCGCGAGATCACCGACCACCAGCGGGCGGGCCAGGTCCGCCTGAATCTCGCGCGTGGCCTGGAAGATGCGGCTGGCCGTCGTCTCGTGCCAGAGCAGCTTGCGCAACGGCTCGGCATGGGAGCCGAGCAGGAGCCGCGCATGGATTTCGCGCGCCGTGATCGGGGCCAGCAGGCGTCGCGAGTCTTCGCTGTCGCAGTGCCGGAGATGGCGCAAGAGCGCCTCCTCCATCTCCAGGTCGGTCTGGCAGAGCGAGATCGAGAACGGGTCCGCCTGCCCCGGAGCGCGGGCCGGCGCCACGTCGGTGGCCACCCCGCGCAGAAGGTCGAGGTCGATCGGGAAGACCAGCGCGATATAGGGCCTGTCCCGCGCCGCCTCGGTGATGCGCGAGACGACGGGCAGGGCATGGCTGACGACAAGGGATTGGCCGTCGGCCACGCGCAGGGTTCTCTTGCTCGTGCCCACCTCCTTGGCGCCTTGCAGCACGAGGCACAGAAGCGGGCGATAGACGGTCGCATCCTGCCCGCTCGGCGCACTGAACCTCAGGAAATGCAGGCCGCTGGGGCCATGTGCGAGCGCGCCCTGCGCCGGTCCTTGCTGGTCGAGCAAGGCTGAAACGTGATTCAAGAGGGCTCCGTGAGTCATGCTTTCCTCCCTGCGCACCTCTAGCTGTGAAATCTCAGAAGGTTGTTCACCCGGTTCGGGGTTAGGCTGCAATCGCCAAACGACAACCGGAGATCCCGAAGGATGAACAACCCTCATCAGAATGCCCGTCTCACTGTCTACAGTCGAGAACAGATCGTTGCGCGTATCGGCGCGGGACAGAGTGCTGTCGAGGTTGCCGAGGCTTTCGGCGTGTCGGTGCGGACCGTGCGCAAATGGGTTGCTCGGTTCAAGGCGGGCGGACGCGCGGCGCTGTCGAACCGCGCGAGCGCGCCCATCCGCCGCCCGCGCCGCCTGCCGGATCGTGTCGTCGCGGTCATCGTCTGGATGCGGCGCCGGCTGCGCCTGACCGCGTCCGCCATCGCCGCAAGTCTGGGACTGCCGCGCTCGACCGTGGCGCGCTGGCTGACACGGGTCGGGCTGGGCCGGCTCGCGCAACTCGATCCACCTGAGCCAGTGCGCCGCTATCAGCGCGAGCGGCCGGGAGAGTTGCTGCACCTGGACATCAAGAAGCTCGGCCGCTTCGACCGCCCGGGCCATCGCGTGACCGGCACGCGCCGGGGCTGCCGGAACAGGGGCGCGGGCTGGGACTTCGTTCACGTGGCCGTCGATGACGCGACCCGGCTGGCCTATGTCGAGGTCCTGCCCGACGAGCGGAAGGACACCACCACGGGGTTCCTGCTGCGCGCGCTGCGCTGGTTCCGCCGCCTCGGTATCCGGGTCGAGCGGGTCATGACCGACAACGGCAGCGCCTACCGCTCGCGCCGGTTCCGCAAGGTGCTGCGGCTTCTCGCCATCCGCCACATCTACACCCGGCCCTATACCCCGAAGACAAACGGCAAGGCCGAGCGGTTCATCCAGACCCTCCTGCGCGAATGGGCCTACGGTCTCGCACACCCCTCATCCAACGCCCGAAACGCCGACCTGCCCCGATGGCTTGACTGGTTTAACAGATCAAGACCACACTCCGCACTCAACGGCAAACCTCCGCTTGTGGCGGTGAACAACCTCATGGGAAACCACATCTAGCACAGCGCACCGGCTTCTTTGTGTGAAAACTTCCTCACTTGGAGGATCAGGCAAGAAATTCGGTCAATCGTGAAAGATTAGCCGTCAAGATCGGACTAGGGTCGGCCCATCAACACACGAGGAGGACGACCATGGCCAAGGTCTTGATCACGGGGATCGCGGGCGGCTTCGGCAAGCCCACGGCGCTAGCGCTCCTTGAGCGCGGACACGAGGTCGCGGGCAGCGTGCGCAGCCGCGCGGGGCGGAACGCCGACACGGTGAGGGAGCTCGCGGCCGCCGGTGCCCGGATCGTCGAAATGGACGTGACCGACAGCGCCAGCACCGAAACCGGTGTGGCCGAGGCGATCGCGGCGCTCGGTGGCCTCGACGTGCTCTTCAACAATGCTGGGATCGGCTCCTACGGGATCCAGGAACTGATATCGCCCGAGGACATGGCCCGCGTCTTCGACGTGAACGTCACGGGCGTCCAGCGGGTGATGCGCGCCGCGCTTCCGCACTTGCGGGCACAGGGGCGCGGCACGGTCCTCTACACCTCCAGCCTGATCGGGCGGATCGCGACGCCTTTTTACGGCACCTATTCCGCGTCGAAATGGGCGTTGGAGGCCATCGTCGAATGCTACCGGACAGAGCTCTCGGGCTTCGGCATCGAATCCTGCATCATCGAGCCCGGTGCGATGCCGACGGCCTTCTTCGACGGCCTCGTCACGCCGAGCGATCCCGACCGGGAGGCCGGCTATGGCGACTTCGCGCAGGTGCCGGCGATGTCGGCGGCGGGCCTCGCCCGGATGCTGGACGCCACGCCCGCGCAGCGGCCCGAGCGGATCGCCGAGGCGGTGGTGGCGCTGCTCGACATGCCTCACGGCCAGAAACCCTTTCGCACGGTCGTCGACCATACCGGCGTCGGCCCCGAGATCGAGCGCTACAACGACGTGCTGCACGACGTGACGCGGACCGTCCTGACCAGTTTCGGCATCGAGCGGATGCTCGACCTGAACGCCTGAGGAGAGAGACATGAAGACCATCCTGATCACCGGTGCCTCCTCCGGCATCGGCAAGGCCACCGCCCTGCGCTTTCAGTCCGAGGGCTGGAACGTCATCGCCACCATGCGCGATCCCTCCGCCGGGGGCGATCTGGCGGCGCTCGACAACGTCCTTGTCGCCCGGCTCGACGTGACCGACGCGGGCGCCATCGCCTCCGCCGTGGCCGACGGCATCGGCCGGTTCGGTCGGATCGACGTGCTGCTGAACAACGCGGGCTACGGCGCCTACGGCCCGCTCGAGGCCTTCTCGGCCGAGCGCATCCGCCGCCAGTTCGACACCAACGTGATCGGCCTTCTGGAGGTGACGAAGGCGGTGCTGCCGCACATGCGCGAGAACCGCTCGGGCACCATCGTCAACATCTCGTCCATCGGCGGGCAGATCACCTTCCCGCTCGGCACGCTCTACCACGGCACGAAATTCGCCGTGGAAGGTCTCTCCGAGGCGCTGCATTACGAACTGGAGCCGCTCGGTATCCGTGTGCGGATCGTGGAGCCGGGAATGATCAGGACGGATTTCGGCGGCCGGTCCTTCGACTTCGCGATGGACGAGAGTCTTACCGACTACGCTCAGACGGCCGAGGCCATGGGGCGGCTGTTCGGCAAGCTGGCCGCCGAACCCTCCGCGCCGGAGGTGGTCGCGGAGGTCATCTGGCAGGCCGTCAACGAGACCGGCGGCCGCCTCCGCTTCCGCGCGGGCGCCGATGCCGAGGCGTTGCTCGACGACCGAAAGGCCAAGGACGACGAGACGTTCATAGGCAGGATCAAGGACCTGATGGGGAGCTGACGTCCGCCTTTTGAGTAACCGCTCACCAAAGCTGACGGGCCGGGAGCGTCATAGCCCGGGGTCGAACGGCCCCGCCGCCAACCTTTGGCTGATCATGAGGCGAGGTCGATCCCGGTCGCGAAAGGTGGCGGAACCAACGGGACGAGTATCGGACGTTTCAATGCCTGCAGCAATTTCTGAGCGCTCCCGCGGGGCAAAACCACCTTCGACTTGCATATTCCTCGCGCCCGTACCTTCGTTTCCGCACGCCACAACGAGTTGCCCGAAAGGAAGCGAAGATGCCCGAGCAATACGCCGACGAAATCGAATTGGCGAATCCATGGCAAATCAGCCCACGAATATTGAATCAGTCAGGCTGGCAGGGAGAGCCACCCATCATCAAACGCCCTAATTCGATCTCCGCCGCTCTAATCACACCTGCAGAGCGTCGCGCCGAGCTTTGCATGTTTCTGGCACTCGCACTGGTACGATCCCGGATTCGCTACAACAATCGGAGTCAGTGCCGCGGTCATAGATTTTACGTTAGGGAGAGCCAAAATCCTCCTTGAAGCGGTCGATCTGGTGCATCCGCTCGTGTAGGATGGTGACGATGCCAATGTCGCCATTTGAAAGCCGCCTCCAGTACACGAAATGCCGCTCATAGCGGAAGAAATACCCCTCCACGCCGAACTGGGCCGGTACGGGTCTCGACATGACTCCGCGTGTGTCGATCTGCTCGAAGGCGGCGAACAGACCGGTGATGTAGATCTCGGCTTGCGCCTCGCCCCAGCGGTCGCGGGTGTATCGGTAGATCTCGTCGAGGCGCAGTGAGGCCGCCTCCTGGACCCGGATCGTCATGGGCTCAGGTCCGGTTCCGGGCGATCACCTCAGCAGCGGTCAGCGGTTTGTAGCTGTCCTCGGGCGCGGCGAAGGCACGCTTCAGTTCGGCCTTCAGACGATCGAACGCTTCGCGCTCCACACGCTCCTTGTCGCGACGGATCAGGTCGCGGATATACTCGCTCACGTTCTCGTAGGCGCCGTCCTCGCCGACGTTGGTCGCAACGAACTCGCTGAGGGCGCCGCTGACGCGGACGGTCATGGTGGTAGTGCGTGGCATGGGCGCTCCCTTCTCGCGCGTGTGCAAGATAACCAAAAAAGAATACAGTGCAAGTGCGGAGAGACCGTCTGGCACCTCCGCGTTTTCAGTTTGCCCGCCTTCCTCGCCCGTCGCACTGGCAGACTCGGTGAGTCGACGAGCCGGCTGGGAGCCCGCCAGCCCGACACGAGTTTTCTTGCTGACCGCGCGGCCGCGTGTGCGGCTGCGTTCCATTCGGAGCGTGTCGGAGGCCGGGTCACTCGGCACGCCCGGCTTATCATTGCGATCGTGGTTAGAACCGCAGGTGCCCTTGGGCACCGCCCTCCGGCTTGACCTGTCTATAGCTTCACACCTTAGGAGGGTCTCGTAGGTCGAGAATCGGTGTGAACGGACAAGGCGGCGGACGGTGCGGATTTCAGAACTGGCGGAGAGCGTGGGTCTGTCGCGCGCGACGCTGCTCTATTACGAGAAGCTCGGGCTGCTGAAGGGCAAGCGCCAGGCGAACGGCTATCGCGTCTACACCGATGCCGACCGGCAGCGACTGCGGCTGATGCAGCAACTTCAGGCAGGCGGGCTGAGCCTGCAAGAATGCCAGGCCTGCCTCGATGGCAAGCTCGACCGCGACATGCTGGGCCAGCGGCTCGAGACGCTGGAGCGGGAGATCGCCGAGAAGACGCGGTCGCGCGACCTTCTGGCGGCTCTCCTCGGACGGTCGAGCCTCAAGGACTGGCACGAAGAGGTCGAGCGCGTCGCACCCGATCTGCACCGCGCCTGGCTCATGTTGCAGGGGTTTTCCAGCGCGGAGGCGGGGCTGGTCGCGCTGGTGTCCAAGGACATGAACGCCCACGACGCCTACATGGCCGGGTTCATGGAGGTGTTCGCCGACCTCGACTGGTGGGGCCCGGGAACGGAAGAGGCGACACGCAGGGCGCTCGGCATGGTGCCCTTCGCGCCCGAGACGATCCTGGAAATCGGCTGCGGCCCCGGCATGGCGACGATGACACTGGCCAAGGCGACGCGGGCGCGCATCATGGCAACCGACACGGCCGAAGTCGCGCTCGACAAGCTGCGCGCGCGGATCGCTACGGGCGGTTTCTCC
Organism: Roseicyclus sp.; assembly: GCA_025211115.1. Lineage (GTDB taxonomy): Bacteria > Pseudomonadota > Alphaproteobacteria > Rhodobacterales > Rhodobacteraceae > Roseicyclus. The sequence continues at coordinate 10,280 of JAOARA010000076.1, forward strand.
GACCGGATCGAGGTGCAGAACGTCGATATGGCCGCACTTCCTGAGCCGGAGCGCCCCTGGGACGTGATCTGGTCCGAGGGCAGCGCCTACATCCTCGGCGTGGACAAGGCGCTGGCGGACTGGCGCGCGCTGATCCGCCCCAGCGGCGTGCTGGTGGTCTCCGACATGGTCTGGCGGACTGACGCACCCGGTGACGAGGTCCGCGCGTTCTGGGCCGCGGAATACCCCTCGATGGCGACGCCCGCGACGCGCGCAGCACAGGCCCGGCGCGCGGGCTACCGCGTCCTCGGCCATTTCGACATCGGGCCGGAGGGGATGGAGACCTATTACCGTCCGCTCGCCGCGCGGCTCGACGCCTTGGAGCCGGATCTCGCGGGAGCCCGTGTCCTCGACGACCTGCGCCGCGAGATCGCCGTGCTGGAGGCCGGGCGCGGGCAGTTCGGCTACGAGATGTTCGTGCTGGAGCGGGTCTGAGCCCGCTTGGCACCAGAGAGGATCAAGTCATGTATTATTCAACGGATTACACCACCCACGCTCAGGCGATTGCGGAACTTTTCGCGTCGACCTTCGCCGCCTCAGAAGGCGCAGAGGAAGGCGCGCTGATCGGCGCCCTCGCACGCCGGCTGATCGCCGAGAGCCCCGCCGAGGATCTGCGCCTCGTCACCGCCTGGGACGACGGTGCGCTTGTCGGCGGCATCTTCTTCACGCGCCTCACCTACGCGGGCGATCCGCGCACGGTCTTCATGATGGCGCCCGTGGCGGTGGCGACGGCGCATTGAACCGCGCCGGGTTTGCCGGAGGCTCCAACTCCTGAGTAGGATGGAGCATCATGAGCAAGACGACGAACAAGTTTTCCCCTGAAGTGCGCGAACGTGCTGTGCGGATGGTTCTCGACGGCGAAGGTCAGCACGGCTCTCGCTGGAAGGCGGTGATGTCGATTTCAGCCAAGATCGGCTGCGCGCCGCAGACCCTGAACGATTGGGTCAAGAAGGCCGAGGTAGACAGCGGTCGACGCGCGGGCATTCCGACCGAGATGGCCGACCGCATGAAGGCACTGGAGCGCGAGAACCGCGAGTTGCGCCAGGCGAACGAGATCCTGCGTAAGGCGTCAGCATATTTTGCGATGGCGGAGCTCGACCGCCGGTCGAAGTGATGGTGGGTTTCATCGACGCGCACCGGGATGCGCACGGGGTCGAGCCGATCTGCAAAGTGCTGCCGATTGCCCCGTCCACCTATTATGAACATCTGGCCAAGCGGGCCGACCCCTCCCGGCGGTCTGATCGTGCGCGCCGGGATGAGGCGCTTCGTCCGGAGATCCTTCGGGTCTTTGAGGAGAACTGGCGGGTCTACGGCGTCCGGAAGATCTGGCACCAATTGCGTCGCGAGGGTTTCGCCGTTGCCCGCTGCACTGTCGCGAGGTTGATGAAGGACATGGGTATTCAAGGCATTATCCGCGGCAAGCCGCACAGGACGACGATCCCAGACAAGAAGGCGCCGTGTCCTCTGGACAAGGTCAACCGCCAGTTCCGGGTGCCGGCACCCAATATGCTGTGGGTCAGCGACTTCACCTATGTCGCCACATGGAAGGGCTTCGTTTATGTCGCCTTCGTCATCGACGCCTATGCCCGCAAGATCGTCGGCTGGCGTGTCAGCACCTCGGCGCACGCAGGGTTCGTCCTCGATGCCCTGGAGCAGGCGGTGCATGATCGCCGCCCCGGGAAGGATATGGGCCTCGTCCACCATAGCGATCGCGGCAGTCAGTATCTGTCGATCAAATACACTGAGCGCCTTACCGAGGCCGGGATCGAGCCCTCTGTCGGCAGCGTCGGCGACAGTTACGACAACGCGCTGGCCGAAACGATCAACGGCCTGTTCAAGGCCGAGGTCATCCACCGCCGAGGACCATGGCGCAGCTTCGAAGCCGTCGAATACGCAACCTTGGAATGGGTGGATTGGTTCAACAACCGCCGCCTGCTCGAGCCGATCGGGAACATCCCGCCCGCTGAAGCCGAGGCCAACTTCTATGCCGCTCTGGAAACTGAACCCATGGCCGCGTAACTAACCGAAATCAGCCTCCAGCAAACTCGGCGCGGTTCAAACCGGTTCGCAGGCGCGGGATCCGCAGCTCGACGCTGCCCGCCCGGGTCTGCCAGTCTCGATCTCGGTATCCGTTCCGTTGCGCCAGCCGGTCGCTGCTCTTCTCACCGTAATCGGCACCAGTCTTGGCGCCCACCTCCA